>NZ_DINY01000029.1:0-27558 GCF_002426075.1 Empedobacter sp. UBA5528
AGGAAAAGCCAGTGTTTCAAAACATAAAACTTTAATTAATAAATACTGGACCAATTTTGCAAATGCTTGGTTTGATGGAAAAGACGATCCTAATATCAGTTTAATAAAAGTTTCGCCAAACGATGGTTATTATTACGAAACCAAAGACAATAAGTTTATTGCCATGTCGAAAATGCTTTTCGCCGCCGTAACGGGAAGCGCAATTGAAGACGGAGGAATTGAAGGTGAACTAAAACTGTAAAGAATAATTCATTGTCTTCTACAATGCTAATCAATTAAAGAAAATGCAGATACAAACCATTTATGGCATTGCATTTGTAACATTTTTTTTAATTAACGCAATTTATTAATATTTAAAAAATCACACATTATGGGAATTTTAACATGGATTATTTTCGGACTTATCGCAGGAGCAATTGCAAAAGCTATACACCCAGGTAAAGATCCAGGTGGTTGGATAGTGACAATAATTATTGGGATTATAGGTGCAGTAGTTGGAGGTTGGCTTGGATCGATGATTTTAGGTGTTGATGTAAGCGGATTTAATATTTCTAGTTTTTTAGTTGCAATTGCTGGAGCAGTTTTGTGTCTAGCAGTATACAGAATGATATCGAAATAATAGATTATTAAATTAACGATTAAAATACTATGAAGTCTCAGAACTCTGAGACTTTTTTGTTTAATATTACTATTTTAAATTATGAAAAATACAGCTATTGGATTAATTACTAAAACAGCCGTAATTACTGGTGCTTCAAGTGGTGTTGGCTTAGCTACAGCACACTTATTTGCTCAAAATGGCTATCAATTGGTTTTGGCAGCACGAGGTGTAGAAGGTTTAGAAAAAGCAGTTTCAGAATGCAATGCTTTGGGAGGAAAAGCGGTTTATAAATCTACCGATGTGTCTAATGCAAGTGAAGTGAAAGATTTAGTTGAGTTTGCTCTGAAAGAATTTGGACGCATCGATGTGTGGGTGAATAATGCAGGTGTTATGGTAAGTGGAAAATTTGAGGAAATTCCGATCGACATAAATGAACAAGTAATCAAAACCAATTTAATGGGGTATATGCACGGAGCGTACTTTATTTTACCTGTTTTTAAAGAACAAAATCAAGGCATTTTAATTAATAATGTTTCCATTGGAGGTTATATGCCTGCTCCATTTAGTTCGGTATATTCCGCAACGAAAACTGGTATTAAAGGGATGATGAGTGGTTTACAGAGTGAATATAGCGTGTATCCTGAAATTCATATTTGCAATATTTATCCTCAAGTGCAACAATCTACTGGAAATATGCATTCCGCTAAATTCTCGGGTTTAGATTTTAAAATTCCTCCGTTTGCAGCAGACCCTAAAGATACCGCAAAGGTTATTTATAATTTAGTAGACAAGCCTAAAAACGATACTTTCCCAGACGCCACATCATTAATTCTTAAGATTGCACATGGTGCTTTTCCAGAAACTTTTACTAATTTGGCAACAGGTGTTTTAAGGCTAATGATGAAGGTAAAAAAAGGAAAAGATGATGAAGGCAATGTTTTACAACCTTCTGCGGATCCTCATGCTGTTTATGGAAAAATGGAGATTCCAGCTCTGTCCAAAACCAACAAAAAAATTATCGTGACATCGTTAGGAGTAGCTGTAGGATTTTTAGTTGCTAAACATTTAAAAAATAATTCAAAAAAACTGAATTAATTTGATACTGCTCAAATTCACATCTAAAGACATTTATTGCATTCCAGGGAAGTTTTAATATAGACCCGTGGCGACCGGTGGATTTAGCAGTCATTACGCACGGTCACTCAGATCACGCTCGAAATGGAATGAAGAAATACCTTTATCATCATTTCACCAAACCTATTTTACATTCCAGAATTGGCCGAAATATCGAATGCTAAAGTATCGGTTATGGCGAACAACTAATTATAAATGGTGTTAAAGTTTCATTACAACCTGCAGGTCACATTATGGGTTCTGCACAAATCAGGATGGAGTATAAAGGCTATGTAAGTGTAATATACTATATAAGCTTCTTTAATTTGTTTCATTAGCAATATTATTTAACATAAATATTTTATTTTAAACAATTTATACTCAAAAAAATATGATCATAATCATAAATTAAATACCATTAACTTGTTTAAATTACATTTAAGTTAAATTATAAATCAATAAGTTATGAAAGAAGAACACATAAATTTCAATTATCAAGAAATTGAGAACCTATTAAATGAGTTATATGATAAAGCATTTGAAAAAGGATTTAATACTTCAAAGGCATTTGATGGTGATCAATGTGAAGCTGATCCTAGAGAAGGTGTGATATTAAGTGAAGGCGGAGAAGTAGAGGGGAAATTAGAAAATAATAGTAAAACGAAAGAAAAAGCGGATATATTAACTTACATACATGCTAAATTATTTGATATATTAAATGATACTATGAATTAGTATTGTATTTAAAATTTTGATGGAGTTGAATTAAATNNATTTAATTCAACTCCATCAAAAGAAGCAAAAACCATAGTTGGATGACTATCTTGATGAAATATATTTCCTAAATAATCAATACCAATTCCGCCAGCAAATCCTTCTATTTGTTTTAATTCTTCGAAACTTTTATGGAATGCGTCTTTTATTGACATTCCATCAGTAACACGAGTAACAATTTTTGCAGCCATTGCACCACTTACAATATCTTCTCCAACACCTGTCATACTTACACCGCAATATTGATTTGCATAATTACCAGCAACAGTAGCAGAATCTGAAATACGACCAGGGCTTTCAAAACCTTTTCCTCCAGTAGATGTAGCTACAGCAATATTTTTGTTTACATCTAAACAAACACAACCCACTGTACTTGTACGGTTGGAATTCAGTTTTTCTATAAATTCTTTTCTTCGTTGTTCTATTTCTGGATTAAAATTAGCGAAACCATTTTTATGAGCAAATGCTATCGCGCCTTTATCACCAAGAATTCGATCGTCGTAAGGTATTAACTTTTCAGCAACTTGTATCGGATTTTGTATATTTTCGATATTAATGACACCTGACATTCGGAGTGTTTTACCATCCATTAGTGCTGCACTCATACGGATAATTCCATCGGACTGAATTTGAGAGCCTAATCCAGCATTAAATAAAGGATTGTCTTCTAATAAACTAACGGTATACACGGCTGTTTGAGCTGCCGTATGCGTTGATAAATAATCATATCCTTTTTGTACAATTTTAATTAAAGCATTTTGCTTTTTAAACTTTGTTTCGGGATCTCGTTTTGATTCAGAAAAAAAGCCACCATGAATTATTATTTTCATCTTATTGATTATTATATTGTGAATCTTTGATTATAATTTTATTTTCATCAAAATGAAAAATATCATTTCGAGTCATCACATGAGAAATAATGTGACTAATAGATATAGGATATCCACTCTCTACCTTTGATAAACTTGTATCCAAAATTTCTCTTCCATCAACCAAAATAACAGAACCAGAACCAATTGCTGTCATTTTGTTATTGTTATCGCTGATAATTAATCCAGTGTCTTCACTCAATCCGATACCTATTTTCATAGGATTACCTGTGACAGCTTGGAATAATCGTCCAATTCTTCCACGTTGAATAAAATGAGTATCCACTATAATTGAATCAATTAGACCTAAACCACTATTCATTTCTACAGCACCTTTCAATAATGCATCCACACTATCCCCTTGGTAAATCATGCTAGATGAAGCTGCAGCAGCTCCTGCAGAAGTACCAGCATATATAAATTCTTCGTGATAATATTTTTGAAGTAAATTTTGTTGAAATGGAGTACCTCCTATAGTTGAAGTTAAACGTAATTGATCACCACCGCTAAAAAGCACCACATTGGCTTCATCCAAACGTTTAAGAGAATCTGCATTCAATGCATCTGCACGTGTATTAATATCAAAATGCTCTACATTGTTGGCACCCAAAAGTTTAAAAGCTCTAATGTAGGCTTCCGCAGCTGTTTTAGGAGACTGAGATGCAGTAGTAATAATTTCTATTCTCGAATTTTCTTTTAGTTTAGACTCTTCAATTATTTTTTTTAAAATACCATTTTGATAAAAAAAATCATTTAGTATTTCTTCTTTTGATAAATGAGAAGGAATGTTCTCAGCAGTATTTATTCCTCCTCCAACTATGATTAATTTTCCTTTTATACTCATTTGTATTAAAATATTAAAATTCAATTTAATCAATATAAAATTTAAGCCTATTAATATACTTCTTAAAAAAATGATAAAGTAGTGTTAATAATACAAATAGGTCTAGTTCTTGTAAAGTTTTTTTTGAATAATTTAACACCATTAAATATGAAAATAGAAGACATATCAATTCTTAGAGGACCAAATTATTGGAGTATTCAGCGAGAAAATTTAATCCAGATGAGATTAAATTTGGAGAATTTGGAGTTTTACCCTACAAATAAAATTGAAGGATTTGCTGAACGAATAGAAAAATGGTTACCATCTATGTATTCTCATAGATGTTCGGAAGGAGTAGCTGGAGGTTTTTTTAGTAGAGTTAGAGATGGAACTTGGATGGGGCATGTCATCGAGCATATTGCATTAGAAATACAAAGTTTGGCTGGAATGGAAACTGGTTTTGGGAGAACAAGAGAGACATCAAGTTCAGGAATCTACAATGTTGTTTTTTCATATGTTGATGAAGAGGTAGGGATTTACGCCGCGAAGGCTGCAGTAAGAATAGCAGAAGCTCTGATTTCAGGAATTGAATATTCTATAGAACAGGATATTGAAGAAATGAAAAAGATATGGAAAGAGAATAGTCTAGGACCTTCTACTTTAAGTATTGTAGAAGAGGCAGAAAGAAGAGGAATTCCTTGGACTCGCTTGAATGATGACTCATACATTCAATTTGGTTATGGAAAAAATCAAGTTCGTATTGAAGCTACAATTACTGGAAGAACTAGTCATTTAGCAGTAGAAATTGCTTGCAATAAATATCGAACTAAACAGTTACTTGAAAAAGGATCAATTCCTACAGCAGGAGGAGGAATTTGTAGTAAATCAGAAGAATTAATTGATTTAATTGATCAAATAGGTTATCCAATAGTAATCAAACCTTATGATTGCAATCATGGAAGAGGAGTAACAACAGAGATAGAAACTATTGAAAAAGCAAAAAAAGCTTTAAGTTTCGCTCAGCAATATAGTAATAAAGTAATTGTTGAAAAATATATAAAAGGCTATGATTTCAGATTATTAGTGATTAATAATAAATTGGTTGCTGCAGCAAAAAGAATTCCCGCTCATATTATTGGAGATGGTAAAAAAACAATTCAAGAATTGATTATTCTTGAAAATAAAAATCCACTAAGAGGAGAAGGTCATGAAAATGTTTTAACAAAAATTGTTATTGATGAACATACGCTTGATGTACTTCATAAAAAAAACTATAATTTACAAACGATACCATCATTAGATGAAATAATTTATCTAAAATCTACAGCAAATCTTAGTACAGGAGGTACGGCAATTGATGTGACAGATAATCTTCATGCTGATAATATTGTTTTGGCCGAACGTGTTTCCCAATTAATTAATTTGGATATCTGCGGTATCGATATTGTAGCACCTAATTTATCATCCTCTCTTTATGATACTGGAGGAGCTGTAATAGAAGTTAATGCTGCACCTGGTTTTAGAATGCACCTTTCGCCTACACAAGGTTTACAACGAAATGTAGCAATTCCTGTAATGGATATGCTTTTTCCAAACCAAAAATCTGCAGTCATACCAATTGTAGCTGTAACAGGAACAAACGGTAAAACAACAACAACTCGTTTAATTTCTCATATATTTAGAAATACCGGAAAAATTGTAGGTTACACTACATCCGATGGTATTTATATTCAAAACCAACTGATAGAAAATGGCGATACAACAGGACCTATTAGTGGGAGAAAAGTACTGAATGATCCATCGGTTGAGGTTGCGGTTCTGGAAACAGCTAGAGGTGGAATTCTTCGTGAGGGTCTTGCCTTTAGTACTTGTGATATAGGAATAATTACAAATATTACTGAAGATCATTTAGGATTAAAAGATATTCATACTTTAGAGCAATTAGCACGAGTAAAATCTACTGTCGTTGAGAGTGTGAAAAAAGATGGTTGGGCAATTTTAAATGCAGATGACTATCATTGTATGCAAATAGCAAAGAATTTGGATTGCCAAATAGCTTATTTTTCATTGAATTTTGAAACCGTAAAAGATTTAATTTCAGATGGACAAACTGTAGGTGTTTACGAGAATGAATCTATTGTAATTTATCATCAATCCCAAACTCTTTCCCTAGGACATGTTTCAGATATTCCATTAACTATGAATGGTGGCGCATCTTTTATGATTCAGAATGTATTAGCAGCAGTTTTAGGAACTTTTTTATTGGGGGTGCATACAGAAAAAATAAAGTCTTCACTAAAAACATTTATCCCTAGTCCTAAGTTAACACCAGGTAGAATGAATATTTTTGAGTTTAAAGATTTTAATATTATGATTGATTTTGCGCATAATCCTGCTGGTTATATGGGTATAAAAGATTATTTAACTTCAGTAAAAGCAACAAGAAAAATTGGAATTATTTCTGGCGTAGGAGATAGAAGAGATGAAGATATTCAAGCATGCGGAAGAATTGCCGCCGAAATGTTTGATTTTATTGTAATTCGACAAGAGAAACATTTGAGAGGTAGAACAGAAGAAGAAATTATAGATTTGCTTGTAAAAGGAATTTATGAAGTTAATTCAAGTTTTCCTTATGAAATTATTTCAAAAGAAACCGAAGCAATAGCACATACTATAGCTATGGCTAAAAAAGGTGATTTTATAGTTGCTTTAAGTGATGTGGTGACTAATGCAATAGAAGTTGTTCAATATCATTTAGATCAAGAGATTAAGAATAATCCCTAATATTTTCTCTTTATTTTCTAGCAATCAAAAATCCCTTAAGTTTAATAAAACTTAAGGGATTTTTGATTTTACANNAAGAATTAATTTATTCTGCTAAAGGGTTGATTACATCTAATAATCAGCTCACTTCCTCTTATGCCTCACTAAACTTGTTACAACTCCCAAAATAACAACCACATCCTCATCTTGTAATTGAATACAGTTTTTGTACTTAGGATTGAGAGCAATAAGCTGTTTGTTAATTGCATCGTATCGTTTGAAAGTGTATTCAGAGTTGTTGACAGAAACAATAATATCATCGTTATGCTTTGGTTCAAAATCTGAACGAATAATCAATAAGTCACCTTTCAAATACTCTGGATACATACTATCTCCACCGACACGATTGAGATAAGTTGCTTCGGGATGATTAAGAAGAATTTCATCCAAACTAATATTGTTCTGAACAAAATCAGCAGCAGGAGAGGGGAAACCCGCTGAAACATCTCCAAAGAATTTAACAAATCGTTTTTCACCATCAGTTTTGATCGGAATATTAATCAATTCTTCTGAAAATTTAGGAACTTTAATAAACTGAACCATTTAATATACGTTTAAAATATCTGTAAATCGTGTTGTATAGCAAGGCGATAATCGTTCTTGCTTCATTTTCCATTTTCTTCTTACATCTTGTGAGGCTAATTTTAGCATATGATCGCCGTAAGTAGTATTTAATTTATCCATAACATTCATCAAAGCTGTATGTTTAGGTGATTCTGTATGAAATAAATTCATCTGAGTTTGATCATCTGGCGTTATAGCCGAAACAATAACACCGGCTTTTTTATAATCAGGAACTTTGCCTTCACTCGGGACTAATTTATCGAGTAAAAATAATGCTGTTTTAGATAATACAATGCTCGAATTTGAGTCAAAATCTAGTGTTGTACTCAATGTTTTTGAAACAAAAGACTGTTTGTCATCAAAACGATTTGTCATCACAAAAACAGAAATAATATTACATTTCGACTTTTCTTTTCTTAATTTTTCGGCACAAGAAATAGCAAATGTAGATACTCGTTCTTTTAAGTTTTCATAATCATTGATTGTTTTCTCAAAACTACGAGTTGTTGCAATTGATTTTTTACGTTGAACTTCATCTAATTTTAAAACACTATCACCTAATAATTCCTTTTTAAGCCGTAATTCGACAATTGAAAAATTTCTTCTAATATATTCATCTTCAAGTAAAGTAAAATCGTAAGCATTTTTACAACCTATATAAGACAAACGTTTTGCTAAACGTCTTCCGATGCCCCATATATCTTCGCATTTTAACCATTTTAAAGCTTTATTTATCTTCTCTTTCGAATCAATCATATAAACCCCATTGTGATGTTTCGGGAATTTTTTAGCTATTCTATTGGCAACTTTTGCTAAAGCTTTGGTTGGTGCAATCCCAATACAAACAGGGATTTTGGTAATTTTATAAATCCTTTGTTTAATCTCTTGCGCATATTTTACCAAATCATATTTTTCAAAGCCTTTGAAAAGAAGAAAAGATTCATCAATCGAGTAAATTTCAATATCAGGACAATATGATTTTAGAATTGTCATCACTCTGTTACTCATGTCGGCATACAAAGGATAATTTGAAGAAAAAACATTCACATTGTTTAATCTAAATTTACTTTCATACTCAAATGCAGGTGCACCCATTGGAATACCTAATTCTTTTGCTTCATTAGATCGTGCAATAACACAACCATCATTGTTAGAAAGTACTACAACTGGCTTACCATTTAATGTTGGATTAAAAACACGCTCACAAGAAGCATAAAAATTGTTGCAATCAACTAAAGCATACATCATTTTACAAAGTTGAAGATTTTAAACGCTACATAGTGTCGCGGAAAAATGTTAAATATTATAGAATTTTAATTGAATTTGTAATTCTCTAAAATGACACTTAATGAAAGGCTTAAAGCTTTAGTTTGTAAATCTTAAGCAAAAAGTGGACAGTTAAGACCTAAAAATTAAGTGAATGTTTTCATTAAAACATTAACTTTAATTATGTCAAATTCTAAAAAGAAAACCCCAGAAAAATTTGTAAAAGACATTCGTAATAATACACAAAGAATTTTTACAGCTGAACAAAAGATATTAATCGTAATGGAAGCTTTACGAGCAGAGACTTCTGTTGCTGAACTATGTCGAAAATATTCTATTTCACAATCTCAATTTAATAAATGGAATAAAGAGTTTTTGGAAGCTGGTAAAAAGCGACTTTCAGGGGATGTAAAACGTTAAGCAACGCGCGATGATGTTTCTGATTAACGTAAAGAAAACATGCGTTTAAAGGAGATTGTAGCCGATTTAGTTGTTCGCTATGATATCGTAAAAAAAACCTTGGACTCAATGGATAATCAATAAATTCAAGAAATATATGCGATTATCAGCAAGTTAAAAATACGAGATTATTGAAGTTGTTACACGTTCAGAAATAGGTGTCAAACGGACTTTGGATGAGTTTGGTATTTCCAGAAGTACATTTTACAAATGGTATTCTAATTATCTTGAAAATGGATTTGAAGGTTTAGAATCAAAACGTCCATCTATTCATCGAAAACGGAACAGTATTCCCGAATTTCAGAAAGATTTTATTGTAGAATTAGCCTTAGATTATCCAGAATTATCGGCTAGGGAATTAGCCTTTAAAATGACGGACGAATTAGGTGTTTTTATTTCAGAATCGAGCGTATATAGGATATTAAAACAACGAGATTTGATTTCTGCACCCAATCATATCTTAATTTCAGCAGCAAATGAATTTAAAGACAAAACCAATTTTGTGCATGAAATGTGGCAAACAGATATTTGTTTTGAAGACGTACATTCATTATTTATTATTTTTAATACTTAACATTTTAAAATATTTAGTTGTCATTAATTTCGTAATAGTGAGTATTCATTCATTTTATCTCCCAACAAATCCACTTACGTATGTATTCACAAAATCAAAGATTTTATGCGTAACACGTTCTATTTTACTACTGCGTTCTTTTAGACTTGGACGTTGTAACATTGTTCCTACAATATCGTCGCGCAAAGGTTGTTTATCCGAAAAAAGATATTCGCCTATCACTTTTTCTAATTTTGAAGGATCAAGTTGTTCATCCTTACTCATTTCTTTTAAAGCATTTTGTCTTTCGATGTAAACAAACTGATCAAATTCTTCTAAAACTTGATCTGCATCTGTGATTAATGGTAATTGTTTTTGTATAAATTTTTCTATCAATTCTTTTTTACTTCTCAGTTTCAAATCACTGTTTAGTAAATCCTGAATCATTTTTTCTTGTTTATCCTTTTCAGTTGATGGTGCGGCTTGTAACTTGATAATCAAATTCATGATATAGGTAACATTAATTTCATCACGATGAATTAATTCTAGCTCAAAATCCAAATCATCTAACACAGAATGCCCTTTATCTTCCTCTTTACCAATTCCTTTTGTTTCCTCGTATAAATCTAAATATTTACTCTTAAAATCTTCAAACTCTTGGTGAGATATTGGTAAGTTATCAAAAGAAAAATCAGCATATTGCTTCATTTTATTTATCAATCGCATTACATCTCGAAATGCTTTAATAAATTCAGCTTGCTCTTCTTCATTTTTCAAGTCATTTACAGCATCTACATTTGGAACAATTTCAATCAAATCGTTATACTTTTCTTGAAAAGTCTCTTCCAATCGTTCATATGGAGGCTCGATAATATCTTCGATTGCATCTTTATTCGCAAATAATTCGATGGCTTTGTCAGTCGCCTCTTTTAGATTTCGGTAACACACTATATTTCCGTGTGATTTTACTTCATCTAAAATTCTATTTGTACGCGAATAAGCCTGAATTAATCCATGATATTTTAAATTCTTATCAACATACAATGTATTCAACGTTTTGCTATCAAATCCAGTTAAAAACATATTGACAACGATTAATATATCAATCTGTTTCGTTTTTACTCGAGCCGCAATATCATTGTAATATTCGTAGAATAATTTTGAATCTTTTGTTGAATAATTGGTTTGAAATGTTTGGTTATAATCCACAATAAATTCATCCAAATATTCGCGACTATGTTTTGTGCTATAAGTTTCTTGATCTTCTGCAACTAAACTCAATTCCTTTACATCAAACTGTTCTGTAATTGTGCCAGCATCTTTATCTTCTTCATTTGCTTGATAAGTAAAGATCGTTGCGATATTTAAGTTATGTTTTCCTTCTTCTTTTGCTGTTTTAAATAATTGGTAATAATCTATCGCAGCATCAACATCAGCCACACAAAACATCGAAGTATAGGTTTTATGATGGGTTTTGTTAGCATGATTTTGAATAATATGATTCACAATATTTCGACGACGAATTGGTGAATTCATGACTTCAGCTTCATCTATTTTTTCAATTTCGATGTCTTGTATTTCATCTTTTTGTTTAAATGTTCGGATGTATTCTATCGCAAAACGTAAAACATTTCCATCTCGAATCGCATCTGTAATCACATATTTATGTAAACATTCGCCAAACAACATTTTAGTTGTTCGTTTCCCATATTCATTTGTACCTGCATTTGCTTCGAAAATTGGCGTACCAGTAAAACCAAATAATTTAGAACTTTTGAAGAAATTGACAATATTTTCGTGCGTCATTCCGAATTGAGATCGGTGACATTCATCAAAAATAAATACAATTCGCTCATTTTGTAATCCTGACATTTGAGATTTATAACGATTACCTGTAATGGCATTATTCAGTTTCTGAATAGTGGTTACAATCAGTTTATTATCGCTATTTAATTGCTCTACTAACGTGTTGGTATTATTGGTAGAATAAATAGATCCTTTGGCAAAACTATTAAACTCTTTTGCTGTTTGATAATCCAAATCTTTACGATCGACTACAAAAACAACTTTATGAACTTCTGGAATATGCGTTAAGATTTGAGCTGCTTTAAAAGAAGTCAATGTTTTTCCTGAACCTGTCGTATGCCAAATGTAACCGTAATCTTTCGTCGTTTTTACTTGGTTTATAATTTCCTCTACCGCATAATATTGGTACGGACGCAATACCATCAATGCTTTTTGTGTTTCGTTGAGTACAATATATTGCGTAATCATTTTTGATAAATGACATGGATTCATAAAATCATCTGCAAATTCGGAAAGATTTGTTGTTAACGAATTGTCTTTTTTCGCCCAATAAAATGTTTGTTTGAAATTGCGTTGACGCACAGATCCATTGCAATAATATTTGGTATTGACACCATTACTAATCACAAACAACTGAATGAACTGAAATAATCCAAAACCAGTAGTATAGGAATGACGTTGATAACGATTAATTTGGTTGAACGCTTCTTTCAACTCTAAACCACGTCGTTTTAATTCGACTTGAACTAATGGTAAACCATTAATCAAAATAGTAACATCGTAACGATTATCGTACGATCCTTTCATCGTGATTTGGTTCGTGACCTGAAATTCGTTTTTACACCAATTTTTACTATCTAATAATTGGATCGTTTTATTTTCTCCTAACGAATTAACATATGGAATACGAGAACGTAAGGTTTTCGCACGTTCAAAAATATTTCCTTTGTTGATGTACAACATGATTTGGTTGAATTCCGTTTCTGATAATTCAACTTTGTTATGTTTTTCTATTTGGCGTTTAAAATTTTGGACTAAATCTGCTTCCTCTTTTAATGTTATCGATTCGTAACCCAAAGATTGTAATTGGTCAATTAATCCGTTTTCTAGTAATTGTTCTGGTTGAGCGTTCATTTTTAAACTCTTAACATTTTTATTTTACTTTATACATTATCAAACTAGTTGTACAACTAATCCGATATTTGTTATATAAAATCCGATATTTGTTATATTTTTTATTATATTTGCATTATAAATTAGTCTTTAAAATAACTAAAATACAAAGGATTGGGGTGTCCCCGGTCGAGCAGAAGCCAGTCGTTTTGATTGGCTTTTGTTTTTAGGGAAATATTTTAATTCCATACAATTTTCCATTTTTCTTATAAATCTTATCCTTTACAACTTCAAATGCTGGGTTTGCTCTTTTCTTTTCTATTACGTAACGAGCAATAGGATAAGCAACTAGATCTGACAATTGTAATCCGTTGATGTTTTCTCTTTTGGATTTGAAGGTAATATTTAGATGAACTTCTCTCAATCGTTCGGGTGAAACATACGATGTTCCTCTTGCTAATAAGCGTTGAAAGTGTTCTTCTAATTTTTTATCTTCCTTTTTTCCACGTTTTTCTATGACGATTTCCAATTCTTTCTGTACACCTTTTATTTCGTCCAAAGAAAAAATAGCTCTTTCTATCACAAAAGATAATGCTAATTCGTACACATCATTAGAAAGCTTACCATACATGTTGATGTATTTTTCTTTATTAATTGCTGATGCTAATACACGATATTTAGAAGTTGAAATAACTTGATTTATCATTTCATAAAATTCTTTTTTGATTGTTAAATCAAATAGAACCTGAAATTCTTTTTCGCATTTGCGAATATCTCTGGAATGTAGAATGACTTCTTTGTCGCCCCAAAATTTATTTTTTATCTGATTGATATTATTTTTTATAGACGCATAGTTTTCTTCGCTTGTCAATATAGCACACAACAAGAAAACAGGAAATGACGGATCTAAATTTACTAAACCATGATCGCCACTTTCGTCTATAAACAAATAATACTTTTTCATACGCTAATCTCTACACAAACATTTGCTGTAACATCGCTTTTTTGAAACTTTGCGTCTCTTTGATTTGTTCCTCTACTTTTTCGATACTTGCATCAATAGCCGACAAGAAATCTGCGATTTTTTGTTGTTCGGGTAATGATGGAAAATGAATTTTTAAAGATTCTATATTAAATTTATTAATACCAATTTGTGCTGCACCTCCTGCTTTTTCAAATATTTTACTTTGAAAATTCATTAAATAATAAAATAAATATTCATTTATAAGATTGTTATTAGGAATAAATCCTGCAACAGATTGGTTTGCTGTAGATTCTAACAACAAAAGTCCTAATTTACCTAAAGTAGCTCCTGTCATCGCTAATACAACTGTTCCTTTTGGTAATAAATACGTGGATGTATTTTTTAATCCAAGTTCACTAATATATTTAGAAGGAGTATATATTTTTCCATCTTTTAATTCACCAGAATTAATCCATGGTATATTACCATTCCAAAATTCCTTTCTATTCGTCGAAGGAGTAGCTCCCACTTTTACAACAATTTCATCCCCCAATCTCTTTTCTTCCCACAGAGGAAACTCATTTCCGTTATCGTCTCTAAAACGAATTTCTTGCGAAAACAATTTTTGCATCATCGCTTTTTTGTAGCGGGTTAGCTCAGATTTTTTTTCTTCTAGCAAATTAAGTTTCGTATCAATGGTACTTAAATAATCGGCTATTTTTTGTTGTTCGGGAAGGGATGGTAATTTTAAATATAATGTTTGTAAATCAGAATTATAAACATTACTAATACTTACACCTTTTGCTAAAGTTGATATTTTAATTTTAAGATTCTGATTTATATAATAAGAAGCAAAGATTGAGGAATAAACATTTTTATTTTTAGGCTTCAAAATATTAATAGTTCTTCCTATTGCAACATCCTTTAAAATTAATGCAGAAGCTGAACCAATATCCATTGGATCTTCACCAGCTGATGGTAATAAAATTTCATCACCTTCACTAAACTTAAGTTCTGACACATCAAGGTTAGTATAATTAATCACTTTAGTAATAACTTCTTTATACATGTAGTATAACTCTCCATATCTAACACATGGAGTATCAAAGCTTGGAGAAGCTTCTTTTTGTTTTATATTCTTCCCCGTTGTAAAACTGAATATATCTTTAAATGAATAATACTTCCAATTCCCTTCAAACTCAGGAAAACGCAATGTTGGTTGTAGTTGTTTTTCCATGCTTAGAACGGTGTTGGAATATTTAGTTCTTTACAAAAAGCTGCCAATTGTTTGTCAACTTCTACCAATTCGGTGTTTATTGCTTTTAGGCGTTCTGTAACAGCGTTTACATCAATTGTTTCTTCTTCCTCGAAGGTGTCTACATAACGTGGGATATTAAGGTTGTAATCGTTTTCGGCAATTTCGGCAAGTGTTGCCAAATGGCAATATTTTTCTATTTCTTGTCGGTTCGTATACGCTTCTACAATACGTGTGATATCTTGTTCGCGCAATTTGTTTTGCGTTCCTTCTTTTATAAAATTGTCGCCACCACTTGCATCAATAAATACAATGTTATCATCTGCTTTTCGGCATTTTTTCAGCACCACAATACAAGTCGGGATAGAAGTACCATAAAATATATTGGCTGGTAAACCAATTACAGCATCAATCGCATTAAGTTCTTTGATAAAATATTCACGAATTTTACCTTCGGCAGCACCACGAAACAAGACACCATGTGGAAAAACAGAAGCAACCGTTCCGTTATCAGCCAATTGGTAATACATATGTTGCAAGAAAGCAAAATCGGCTTTGGTTTTTGGTGCTAATTTCCCGAACTGCGAAAAACGTGCGTCTTGCGCATTTAATGGATTAGTTTCACCTTTCCAATTTGCAGAAAAAGGCGGATTAGCAACAATGGCTTCAAAACGTTGTTCGAGATGACGCGGATCTTCTAAGGTATCATCTTGCTCGATATTGAAACGAGAAAAATGTACATCGTGCAAAATCATGTTCATTCGAGCCAAATTGTAGGTTGTCGGGTTTAACTCTTGTCCATAAAAATCGGCTACTTTGGCTTCTTTGGCTACACGCAATAACAACGAACCAGAACCACAAGTAGGATCGTAAACCGAACGAATTTTATCTTTTCCTAAGGTTACAATTTTCGATAAAATAGTAGAAACTTGTTGAGGCGTATAAAATTCTCCTGCCGATTTACCTGCTCCTGCTGCAAAGTTTGATATCAAATATTCGTAGGCATCTCCTAACACATCTGATTCAATATCTTCTAATTTGAAATCTATTTCGTTTAACTTCCCTAAAATCTCAACAATAACTTCGTTACGTTTATCAGGCGTTTTACCCAATTTAGAAGAAGCCAAATCCACATCTTGAAACAATCCGTTGAAATCTTCTTCAGATTCAGTTCCCATTGTCGATTGCTCGATATAGTTAAGTGTTGCTTCTAATTCTTCAATAATAAAATTATTTTGACCTTTTTTAGCAATCACTTCAAACAACTGATTAGGCTCTAAGAAATACCCCAACTGCGCCAAAGATTCTTCTTTGATGGCTTGTAATGTTTCGTCATCACGTATCTCGGTATATTCTTTTACATCTTCCTCTTCTAATAATCTATTCGCATACAAATGTTGCTTTTCTGATAAATATTTGAAGAAAATAAACCCTAATATGTAGTTACGATATTCATCTGCATTTATTCTCCCTCTTAGTGTATTAGCTATATCCCAAAGCTTCTGCTCTAGTTGTTGTTTTTGATCTCCTGACATAATATTTTATTGTTTGGTAAATATACAAATTGGTTTAGTTTGTTTAATGATTCTTTTAGTATTGCTAAAGTATTGTTGGTTCGCGTCATTATGTGGCGTTATAGTTTTCTACTTTTAGTATTATTAACTCTAAATTATTTGACAATGAATTCAATTTTAGCAATCTAACCAGGTCCGAAACCGAAAAAAGATGATGGTTCACCTGACAGAAGAAGAAGGGTAACTCCTGAAACAAAACCAAAACATCCAGCTTTAAAACCTCATAAACACAAACCTGGAGATTAATTCTAAAAATTAGTATTCGTCACAAAAAGTGGCGAATACTTTTTTAGTAAAATTATTTTAATAAATCTATCTAATAATGCGGGAAACCGTAAAATATTGAAAACAAATTAGAATACTTTTGAATTTATTTTATCAAATATGAAAAAACATTTTACTTTATTTTTACTATTTACATCTATTTTAAGTTTTGCTCAAAAATTGACTCTTAATGAACTACTTTCATTAAGAAAAAAAGGAGTGGCAGAAGTAGATGAATATTTAACTGCAAAAAAATGGAAATTTTTAGAAGCTGAAGAACCAACAGATGAAACATTAGGTTTAATCTCCTATGCTTACAAAAAAAACTATTACGATAATAATGCAGAATCTTTTATTAAATATTATTATTCTGGTTATTCGGATAATACAAGAAGAATCATGATACAAGTTCATAATAATTCAGTTTTGAATACTTATGTTAATCAAATAAAAGCTTGGGGTGGAAAATTATATAATTCTTATGTTGATGATGGTGATATAATCAAAATATACAGAGGTAGTACAATGACTTATAAAGTTATTACTTCTACTCAAAATAATTCTTTTGGTGGAACACAATCTATCTATATGTTAATTATTTATACAAATGAAGATTTTGATTATTAACAATTTATATAAAATGAACAAAAAATTTCTTCTTATAAAATTACCCGTTTTATTTACTTCAATATTGTTTTTTTCATGTAGTAAAAATTTAAATTACGGTACTCATTGTGCTATTGTTACAATTGATGATAAAGAATATACTTTAGAAGTTGAATTTGAGGATAATTATGTTACTGCAATAAATTTCCCTAATGGTGGGTGGTTAGATTCAGATCATTTTGATGCAGATGAAGCTTATATTGAGTCAAATACTGCTTCATTTTATGACGATAGAGATCGTTACATTGAGATTGATTTTGATGGTTGCCCTACTTCTGATTACGATTATTAAAATAAATATTANNATCTTTTTTGGAGCAATATTAACATTGATAATTCTATTTCTAAGTGAAATATACTGGATGTTTAAAATGTTTGAGAAAATAAATTATGATTTATAATATTTATCAAATATGCCATTTACACGATATCAATAAGATTAAAAAATCTTGTTACAAATACCAAAATCAAGTAAGTTATAAATAGTTGTTTTCTTATGTGTACAGTGATTTCAATATATCTCATACCCTCCGGGCAAGACGAAAGCTTAGTTATTAGATGCAGGTGTTATTATTCTAAAGTAATTTTCCAATCAATCTTTGACATAACTTCTTTTAATTGTTTTAAACTTTCTAAAACTTTATTATCTATAGGAAGTTCTCCATAAACTAGATTTTTGAAATCGTTCAAGTAAATATTTTTGAGTTCATTCTCCCAAATTTCATCTATATTTTTGAAGAATAAGCTGTCATTTGGATGATGTACCAACCATTGATTGTTGTTTTTGAAACTGCTTGCATCATCATTTGCAACTTTTAATAACATTTTTTCAAATTGTTCTGATTCAATAAATGTTTTAAATTCTTCTTGTTGAAGTAATTGATGAATATCGTATGCGTGCCTTATTTTATTCTTCAAATCTACTATAGGATTTTCTGTATATGAAAATCTAACTAAACTCATTATTTTTTCACAAATAGTCCTTGTTGGTTCAAGTACATTCATTTCGAAAGGTTGTAATCCGTATTTTACTACATTTTCAATCTGTCCGTCCCTTGCTAAAGTTTCTCCAATAAGTGAGTTAATAATTCTTTTGCTATATGGTTCATAATATCCTAACCAACTTGATTCTAAAATGATTATATCTCTTACTTGTCCGAACTGTCCACTGAAAATTTTTGTATAGGCATGTGCAGTTTTTCGATTCATTCCCATTTTTCTAGTAATACCTTCTATATCAACTTCTGGTAAATCATCACTTATTGAATTACTTATTTCTCTAAGTTTCTCTTTTAATTTGTTTCCAGATTCATTATCATTTCTTAAAACAACCAAATCAATATCTTCTGAAAACCGTTCTATAAGTTTAAAGCATTTAGATAATGCAGTTCCTCCTTTAAATATCACTTCATTGCCTATTGGAGCATTAACTATTTTGTACAAAGCATAGGTTACCCAATAATCCTTCTCAACATAAATAGCAGGAATCCCTAAAGTATCTGAAACATATTGAATCGCTTGTCTAAATAATTTTGTATCAGTATGTAGGTTCATAATAAATTCCATTTATTTGATTGGGTTAATGTATAGTTATTTATACCTATATTATATTTTGTAATTGGATTTAGTGTTTTAAAAAGTACTACCGTGTATTTTTCGAGATTTAATTCATCTAATATAGCTCCTAATAAAGCTCGGGTAGAAGGTGGATATTTTTGAACTAATCTAATTAAACTTTTGATATCTTTCAATTTATAATCAGATATTATATTTATAAACCTTTCTACAGTATTATTAATTGTTGTGTCGGGTATCTTTTTTATATTCTTTAAACAATCTAGTAATTGCAAATAAGGAACATTCTCTTTGTTTATTATATTATTTTGTTTAATGAAACTTATTAGATATCGTTCTCTTTTAAGATTTGGCCTAATGTTATTTGTGCCAATTTGAATTGTATTGCTTACTTGGGTTGTAAGACCGAATGTGTTATATATGCTATAGCCTGTTAGATAACCTATTATTTTATTATCATCTTCCAAAAGATCCTTTACAATTTGATATTGATTAGGAAGTAAGGTTCCAAAAATTGATTTTTCAGGTTTATAAAATTTACCTTTTGATATTTTTTTTAATTTACCTTTTTCGACAAGTCTATTTAATGCTTTTATAGCAGCTTCTTTATTTTTAACTGGTAGATTAAAATCATTATAGGTGAAAATATATCCATTTGGTAGTCTATCAACTTTATTTATAACTATATCAGACACTTTCATATGGTTTAATCTTTTTTCAAAGATATAAAAATGTCCAGTTATTTGTTTAAAAAACTGGACAAAATAAATGTTAAAATTGCTTTTATTAGAAGTGGTACTTACCTTTGAGTNNACTCAAAGGTAAGTACCACTTCATTCAATTATTAAAATTTCTCTTTAAAATCACTTTCCAGCTGTCATTTACCACTTGCAGTTAACGAGCCGTGTATTTGCGAAGAACGGGAGAGAAGTTGAGCGACAATTCAAGTTCGTCTGTTCAAGCAAATTGCTCTTTTCTAAAACTAAATTAGTTTATTGTTTTAAGAAAAGCAATTTTGCGAGTGGAAAAAGATGGACTGAAAGTTAACTTTCAGCCCGTTTTTTTGCAAATACTAAGTTACCTCCAGTTTTATTGGAAAATTGAGTTAATATTTTGTTCCCAACTTGGTGAATGTACAAAACGTTCCAATTGTAAATGATTATTAAGAATTTCAGCTTTACTATATTGTGACAATTCTTCCCAGTTTCTGTCAAATACATATGTTGCGTTACCAGTCTTTATACTCTCTAAAATATAAATATTTCTTTCAGGAAATCCAAAAACAATGTAATCATAGAATCCACCTTGTCCAACTGCAACAAAATTTGCATTATATGCTGAAATTATTTCAAGATGATTTTCTATAACTGGTCTGTTACCAGAAGGTTGTCTTTGAATTCTCTCATTTGCTACTTCTCTAATTCTCTCAAATGGATATTCACCTCGAGGAAATATTTTCCAATTTAATCTTGTAATGTTTTCAAAAACAAAAGGTTGTAAATCTTCTCTAATTAAATCAAATTCACCAAAATATTCAAGAAATAAATTCATAATATGTTTTATATCCTCATAATTTTCTGGATTATTCGTTAAAACTCTTGATACTATAATTTTATTTTTGTTGAAATCATTGATAGTAAATTCTTCACATGGCGGCGGAATCAGTTGTCTTTGATATCTTTGTCTTTGAATGCTAACAATTTTAGAATATTCATGTCCAGTAAAATCTTTCCATGTCCATTCACGTTCGACATAATAAGTTTCTTTTGGTAATTCTTTTAATTTTAAAAATTTACCATCAGCATTAAATCTTGAAACAGATCCTATTTTATAAGGTAAAATTCTTTCACCAATATTTAAGGTGTTTGTAAATCCTATTTGATTTACTCGTTCAATTTTAGAATTGATATCTGTAAATGCGATGTGAAAAGATTCTTCATTTCGGATTGTACTTAGATAATTTTTAGGATTATTAATCCTCTTTTTGATAATTTTCATGAAAAAAGTTTAAAAGTTAAATTATCAAAGTCAATAATTATTCCTATAACATGTATTGTTAATAATAAGACAATAAGTCATTCTAAAAAAGTATTGAAATAGAAATGTTTATGACAAAATTGCAGGTAACGGTTGACGGATTTGCGACAGTAAAAAATATAGCAACGAAGTTGTGTATATTTTTTATTTAGCAAATTCGATGATGTACGCAGTTCGGAGCGATAGCGATGAAATGTGTACATTATCGGATGTAATCCGTCAACCGATGTGACGCGATTCGTAGCATAGCGGAGAATTGCGTCACATCATTATTTTTTACGAAACTACTATAGCTTTAGTTTCATAAAATTACGACCAAACATACTACAACCATCTCACAATAAATTACGGTTTCACGTATTTGACTTTTAGAAACATATATTACATTTGTAATTAGATAATTAAAAACTCATTTTAAAATAATAATAATTAGTTTAAGATCTAGTTATATAAATCATACGTTAAATCTAATAGTTAGATTAAATTTGTATCAAAAATTGAGAAGAAAATAATATGAGTAACTATAATTTTATAGATCTTTTTGCAGGTGCATCTGGTTTATCCGAAGGCTTTGTGCAAGCTGGCTATAATCCTATTGCACATATTGAAATGAATGAAGATGCTTGTTTTACAATAAGAACGAGAACTGCTTATCATTTCCTGAAAGAAAATAATTATTATAAACATTATATAAAGTATTTAAAGAAAGAAATTACAAGAGAAACATTATATTCATATTTACCTAACGAATTAATTAATAATACGCTTAATATTGAAATCGGAGATAATAATATTAATGATATCTTTAAAAAAATAAAAACATTTGCTAAAGGTGAAGAAATTGATTTTATAATAGGAGGTCCTCCATGTCAAGCTTATTCAATGTTAGGACGGCATCAAGAGGATATAGAAAATGACCCAAGGAATAAATTATATATTCAATACGGAAGATTTTTAAAAGAGTTTAATCCTAAATTTTTTGTTTTTGAAAATGTACCTGGATTAATTAGTGCTGCGGGAGGATATCATCTTAAAAATCTTAAAAAATATTTTAGAAAATTAGGTTATGAACTTGACTATAAAATATTAAACTCTGGCGATTTTGGCGTGTTACAATCTCGTAAGAGAGTAATTATTATAGGTTGGAAAAAAGATATAGATTTTCAATATCCAGATTTTGAAAAGATTATTCATAAGAACACAACGAATGATTTGTTTAAAGATTTAAAATCATTAAGTCCTGGTGAGAAATATGATGTTATAGAATATACATCAAGAACTAATAAATACCTAAAGAATTCTAATATCAGAAATGGTTTAGATTTTGTTACACAACATATCTCTAGACCTCATAATGCTAAAGATTTAGAAATTTATCGTTTGGCAATTGAGAAATGGAATGAAAATACAAGATTAAAGTATAATGAATTACCTGAATATCTTAAATCTCATAAAAATGAAAAATCATTTTTAGATAGATTTAAAGTAGTTAATGGGGATGGATTATCACATACGATTGTTGCTCATATTGCGAAAGATGGACATTATTATATTCATCCAGATATTAATCAAGTACGCTCTATCTCTGTTCGAGAAGCTGCAAGAATTCAATCGTTTGCGGATGACTTTTTCTTCGAAGGTTCAAGAACTTCTGCGTTTAAACAAATAGGGAATGCCGTACCTCCTTTAATGGCTTATGAAATTGCTAAAAAAATGAAAATAAATGTCTGAAAACAATATCCAAAAGATAAAAGCTAAAAGTCATATTTTATCACTGTTAGGAAATGAATTAATAGGAAGTGATAGTTTAGCCATTTTTGAATTGGTTAAAAATTCCTATGATGCTGATGCTGATGAAGTAACTGTTAAATTTATTGACTTAAATACACCAAATCAACAAATTATTATTGAAGATGATGGGAATGGTATGACTTCAAAGGTTATCTCTGATGTTTGGTTAACTATTGGAACCGATTTTAAAAGAGGGAAGAATCGTAAAGTTAGTCCTAGATATGAAAGAGTTTCTTTTGGAAATAAAGGAGTTGGCAGATTAGCGGTGCACAAACTAGCTAAATCAATAACTTTAGAGACACAAGCTATTGGAGAAATGTTTTCGAGTAAACTACATATTGATTGGCCCAAATTGATATCATCAAATGAATATATACAAGATTTAGAAGTTGAAGTAGAACATGTTTCAGAAAGCTTATTTAAAAAGGGCAGGGGTACTAGGATTATATTATCAGATTTAACTACAAAAGTCTGGACAAAGAAAACATTAAAAGATTTAGTTCGTAAGATAAATAATATCAAAAATCCTTTTCTTGATCAGGAATCTAAGAATAATATCAAAAATCCTTTTGATATTAAGATTGTTGCAAATGGGATTCAGAAATCTTGGATTGAAGAGGTTAAAAGTTCAGTTGAAATTTTAAAAGAATCTTTATACAAATTTGAATTCAAAATAGAAAAATCATCAGATATTCCTAATGATTTTGCAAAATTTAAATTTAGATATGAATTTAACCCACCCCACCAATTAAAAATATCTTCTAATCTTGTTGAAAGTGAAGTGAATGAGTTTCATATTGGTAACATATTTTCTGAATTCAATCAAGAAAAAAAGTTTAATCATTTTCTAAAAAATGAGGATTTAAAGGGGATTGGAGATATAAAAGGTAAATTTTATGTGTTTAATCAAAATGGAGGGATATTAAAGAAAAATTTTGGAGGTCAAATTTTAGCGATTAAAGAATTTATTAAAGATCATTGTGGTGTTCGAATTTTCCGTGATAATATTAGGGTTTATAATTATGGTGAGCCATTTGACGATTGGCTTGGTTTAGATTTAGATAAAATCCAAAGAGCAGGTGATCATTTTGGTAAAAAAGTAACAATAGGAGCTATCGAATTAGATTTAGATTCAAGTAATGAAGGGTTAGTAGAAAAAACTAATAGAGAAGGGTTTATTGAAAATGATAACTATAGTAAGTTTAGACTTTTATCTAAGCATATTTTTAATTTTTTCGAAAGCACGACTAGTAATGATAGAGATTTAATAGAAGAATATATAGAAGGAACTAAACCAATAAAGAAAATAGGTTTTAAAGAAAGTATTATTCAATTATCGGATAAATTAAAGGATAAAAATTTAGAGTCTGAGTTTTTACCATTGCTTACTAAAATAGATAAGGATTATACTGTTATGAGAGATATAATGGTTAATTCTGGTCTAACAGGGCTGAACTTGGGTATAGCTTTTCATGAAGTAGATAGAGAAGTAAGATTAATAAATTCAGAATTAACTAATGAAGGTGAAAATATTAATATTCATACGTTAAAAGATAAGATTAGTAATCTAGTTCAGATTTTAGAAAGTTTATCTCCTATATTAAAGCAAAATAAAAGTGATAATACTACAGCAAAAAAAATTATTGAAATAACAAAGAGAAGAAATATTAATAGATTCAATTACCATAATACAATTTTTTCTAGTCCTTTATTAACTGGTGAAAATGAAGATATATCTTTTAAAATACCGACAAATCTTATAATAGCTTCTGTATCAAATCTTATAGATAATTCTCTTTACTGGACGAAAGCAAAAAAAGATTTGAACGATAATTCTAAAGGGGAATATCAGCCTGCAATATATATAGGAACAGATTTACATACTTTTGATGGGCCTGCTATTATAATAGCAGATAATGGTTTAGGATTTTCTGTTGAACCTGAATTTATGATACAGCCTTTTAAAACTAAAAAATCAGGAGGCATGGGACTTGGACTATATTTTGCAGATGTTGTAATGAATATGGTGGGAGGTAAAATAATTTTTCCAGATTCAATGGATTTAGAAATACCAAGTGCTTATGATGGTGCTTGTATAGCTTTGGTATTTCCAAAATAATACAAGATTAATATGTTAACACAAAAAAATAAAATTATAATTGTCGATGATCAAGAGGACGAATTATATAGACTTGGTAAGGCTTTTTTAAATATAGGAGTAGGTTGTAAAACTATACTCTATGATATGGGGTATGTTGGGGATCCGTATGAATATGTCAGGATTGCTTTTTTTGATATAAATTTAACATTAGCTAAAGAGCTTCTTTCTACTGATGATATTGATGATATTTTAAAAAATCATTCTCAGGTTTTTAATGATTTGGTAAATGCTATTAATCAATATATCTCTTTGGAAAATGGTCCGTATGCACTCATATTTTGGACAAAGAATGAAATACTCGTTGAAGCTTTTGTAAAATATGTCCGTGATCGTGATATTAAAATTGCTAATCCAATTTTAATATCTACATTTGATAAAACAAGATTTACAGAAAGTAATTTAGAAGGCTTAATTAATGAAGTTTCAAGATTACTAAGTTCCGAAGAGCGCATTAAATTTTTATTTGACATAGAAGAGGCTGGAAGAAAAGCTGGTGAAAATACTTTAAATAGATTATATGATATTTTACCAAAAGATACGGTTTTTGGTAAATCTGAAATTTTCATGAAAAATCTTGACTTGATTCTTTCAAAAATAGCAATGTCTACTTTAGGATATGAACATTCTAAGGAAAATCCCAAAAAAGCAATTTATGAAGGATTATTACCAATAATATCATATGAATTTTTAAATAGAGAATCAATAATTGACTACGAATCTATTGTTGAATCGCTGAAAAAATCAACAAAATTTAAAGATGTTGTATTTTCAGATAATAAAGTAATTAGTAAATTAAATTCATTATATCATATAGAATATGATACCTCTATAAATAAAGATGTAAGAGGATGTGTTTTTGAAGTGGATAAATCTAATAAAGATTTTTTATCGTCTTTAGGTATCGATGATATTAAAAGTTGGATAAATTCTTTAATTCCTATTAAAGATAGTATTAAAAATAAATCAGGATATATAGATTCTAAGACGTTAAGAGGCGATGAAATATTAAATTCAACAAAATTAATTGCAGTAGAATTAAGTGCATCCTGTGATTTTTCTAATAAGAAACCACGGATAAATAAATATATTTTAGGTATAATAACATTAGGTATTGATGATATTGAAAAAGAACTTAATTTAAAAGGTAGGTCAGAATCTAGTTACCACTTGGGAGGATGCTCATTTGATTATAATGAAGATATAGCTCAAATATGGTTGAATTTAAATTATGTATTTGGTTTTAAGTCAGATAATGCAAATTTTGGAGAAACACTATTTACACTGAAAAAAGAAATTATGGATATGTTAGGCAATAAGTATGCAAGCCATATTTCTAGAATTGGTATTACAAGTATATAAAATAAAAATCACCAATACTACATTGCCCCCAATAGTTAGACACTTTTTTGGGGGTATATTTATATGTGAATTTTACAATTCAATATTTAAATAGCTTCAATCTTCACCACTTCACTTTTTATGACCTTAGTGCCTGTCTCATTATAAGTTTGTTCTACAGTAACTTTAATTCTGTCGTGCTGTGGAGTTGGAAAATCTAATAATTCTCCAATATTTTTATATCCAAATGCTTTTGCTAAAAGAGTAATGTGACGTGTTGAGTATTTGTGTCGTTGTGTAGCAGATTCTACATTCCCAACAAAAGATTTGGCAACACCCATTTTCAAACTGAGTTCATCTTTAGTAAATCCATGTTCCTTCCTAATATTTTTCACGTGATTTATCAAGTCAAAATCGAATTGAGTAGTTTCAAATTCAAATAATTTATTCATTTCTGAAAATTTATTCATCCAACTTGTTGGATATTAAAATAATTATATTATATTTGTTATAGCGATTTGATAATTAGACTTTTGTCTTAATTAAACGATGTTATCTCGAGTCAAAACGACCAATTTTCCATCGAGAACACCGTGAAATCGCTCTATGTCTAAAAAAGTATTACTTTTGTATAAGGCATGTGAGCGGTTCTCACGTTAGCTTTAGGTGGAAACTTTATTATCCTCGGATTTTAAAGTTGGGTTTGGTCGCCCTTGACTCTAAAGTGTGAGACCGCTCCTTGCTTTTTTTTGCAAGTATTTCTTCATACACGAGAAACATCGTTCCATAAAACCCAAAACACATGAGAACGAAACAATTTCCATTCATCCGTAAAAAACCGCCAGACAAAGTCTGTTGGTGTTACTAATTCTTTTAAAGAACAAACCTCCGTTTTATAACATTTAACGGATCGTAAAGCAAAGGTTCCCCTTTCTTTACACGCTCTCTATCAGAGCCTCGGTAATGAGACTTTGACAGTAACTGTTATACTCTTTTTTTCGCACATTAAATGTAAAGCGATTATTGTCATTTTCCAAATTTATTGGGGTTACTACCTGTTTTAAGTTGTAAGTAATGAGTTATAAGTAATGAGTTAAATGTATGATGTACAGATTAGATGTTAGATATGAGAATTGAAATTTTAGATTTGTACTATGTAAAAAGTAGAA
>NZ_DINY01000022.1:0-4111 GCF_002426075.1 Empedobacter sp. UBA5528
GTAAACCTCTCTACTAAAAATGTTCTCATTCCACTAAAGATTTTAAAAACCCTACGGGCTAAAACCTTTTTTACGTTTCATTCAATCATTTTCTTAACGTGTGAGTTTTAATGCCGTTTTCTTAATTCTTTTTCAATATTCAAATTCATTTTAACAATGAATTTAAAAACCGTCCTTATTTAAGAATGTTTATTTATTGACCTTTAATATTTTACGTTGATTTATTGTTAATGAATAGGAATTTAAAATCCGACGATTTAGAATCGAAATGTAATTCAACTCTAAATTATTAGAATATAAAAGTTGGAGTGTATGAGTGAAACGAGTTGCCAACTTTATGGAAATAATTTAGTTAGTTGAATCATTGAGAGACTACTGTCGGCATCTTTTTTTGTTTCGTTTTTTGGATGAGCAAAAAATGAAAGTAAGAATTTAAAATGGTCACTGAGGTACTCTAAGTGCAGAATCTTTCCATTACTTCTTTTCTAAATCAAATTCATTTTAACAATGAATTTCAAAAACCGTCATTGCTGAAGAGTCGAGTGTCAATTCGACGTAGCGAGTGTTAAAATGATTTACTGTTTACATTTTATATGTGAATGATTTAAAGCATTTAGCGAGTAGTCGTTATTGACCGACTTGTAAGCACCGACTTGACTTTTTTGGTTCTTTTTTTCATCAAGGAAAAAATGAACATATGTACCTAAGCTCCACAGGAGCTTCTCCTCTTAATTTCAAATTTTTAATTTCAAATGTTTTTGTGTCAAGACTTCTCCGAAGGGCATATGAATTCATTTAAAAACAATAATAACTCATGAATAAAAAATCAATGAAATATAGTTTTGAAAAACGAGAATAATCTTTCTATCACTTTTTTGAGAGCAAAAAAGTAATCAAAAAACTCTTGGCTGTAAACCTCTCTACTAAAAATGTTCTCATTCCACTAAAGATTTTAAAAACCCTACGGGCTAAAACCTTTTTTACGTTACATTCAACCATTTTCTTAACGTGTGAGTTTTAATGCCGGTTTCTTAATTCTTTTTCAAATACATAATACATAATACATAATACATAATACATAATACATAATACATAATACATAATACATAATACATTTCCACTATGGCATTAAAACAAAAAAAATTCCAAGAATAAAATTCTATTTCTAAAACCTTATTCTCGGTAATGACTAAACAAACAGTAGATAGAACTGAGATCATATGCTTGTTATAACACCTCGTGTTTCCCTAAATACATACTTGTACTGGCTTGTGTTCTTTTCTCTGTGTTGAGGTAGATCCACACATCAATTTCCTTGTTTTGATAGGGTGTAGGTAAATTAATACTTGCTACAAGCATATCACGGGTTGCAATTTCTTCGGAAATGTAGAAGCTATTTAGTTCTTCGCAATAGCAAACTACGTTTACAAGATCCGTTTCTTTCGCATTTCCTTGCCCCGAATTGTCTTCCCAACTAAAACTAAATATACCAGCTGTTGTGGCATCAAGTTCTGGAAGCTGAAAATCTAACAATTCGCCTTTGGTAATGAGAACACGTGCTACGATAATAACAGGTAAATCTTGTACCATTTCTACAGCATTGGTTAGGGTATAGGAAGTTGCGTTGTTGAAACGCGATTGTTTACCTACTTTATTCCCAAAATACATGTTTTGGATAGAGCGCAATGGTTGCAAAAAATTGATGGTTTTCCTAAACTTAACCCTTTGAATTAATTGCTCCTCTGTGGGTGCTTTTTTTGATGCTTTTGGTAGACTTCGGATAATATCCTTTCCACGCCAGTTGACACCAATCACTGTTCCTACTTTTCCTGAAAATCCGCCAAGGATTCCTTTTTTAATTTCGGCCATAATCTTAATTTTTTATGTTATGTAGCAGCAAGTTAGTGGAATAATGCATTGGTTTTGAAGTTTGTAAGACACCATGTCTAGTATAGACCATTAATGACCGCTATTGTCCATTTTTGTCCGGTATGGAGGAGAAATGAAAAAAGACAGAAAACACAACTTTCCTTTATTAGAGAGGGTTTGAGACAAAAATGATAAAAGTAGAAATAGGGTTTGTTCGAGTGTTGTTCGAGTGTCCTTCGACAACGGTTCGGAAAAAGAGGTGTTTTGTCGAACAACGGTCGAACAAGTGTCGAAGGATTGTCGAACAAAATAGGGGTGAAGTGAAGGAAAATAAACAGATTTTTATTTGAAACGGAAGTTGTTTTATTAATGAATTCGACAATAACTAAATGAAAATATAAGATTACAGAGAAAAAAATCATGATTAAATTAATAGATTTTTTTAAAAAAATATTAATTTTGCAGTAGATAAAAAGGAAATGGTGTTCTTCCTTACCCAACCGCTTTATAAAAAGCTGATGACGCCTGATTAAATAAAATGATCTAAGCATTTTAATCAGGTAGTTATGCAATTAAAACAGACAAAATCTTTTAGCAAAAAAATAAATTTACAGTTACATCTGTTGTTTAGACAATTTCCTGCAATTCCTTATATTTTAAAATGGGCATTTTTATGTTCTCTTATAGGACTGTGTGTAGGTAGTGCTTCGGCAGGTTTTCTTCAATCATTAAATTGGGTTACAAATTATCGTGAAAATCATTTATGGTTAATTATATTTTTACCGATTGGTGGTTTCTCTATTGGTTTACTTTATTACTATTTTGGTAAAAACATTGAAGCTGGAAATAATTTACTTATTGACACAATACATAATCCAAAGGAAATAATTCCTTTTAGGATGGCTCCGTTTGTATTTATAGGAACACTTGTTACCCATATGTTTGGAGGCTCAGCAGGTAGAGAAGGAACTGCATTACAAATGGCAGGAGCAATTGCAGATCAATTTAGTAAACCATTTCGATTGATAGAATATGAGCGAAAAATTTTAATTATTTCAGCTATTTCAGCTGGTTTTGGTTCAGTGTTTGGCACACCATTAGCAGGAGCCATTTTTGGTTTAGAAGTTTTTTTAATAGGACGATTAAAATACGATGCTATTTTTCCTGCATTTTTGTCCGCAATTATTGCTGATTTAGTTACCAAACTTTGGCATACTGAGCATACACATTATCATATCGATTTTGTTCCTGAAATTTCATTTCTCAACATTTTTTTTACCATTATAGCAGGTGTTATTTTTGGTATATGTGCAGCAACATTTAGTAAATCTATGCATAAGACAAGTGCTATTTTTAAATCAAAAATAAGTTTTCCACCTTTTCGTCCTTTAGTAGGAGGTACAATCGTAGCTCTTGCAGTTTGGATAATTGGTACCACAAAATATATTGGTTTGGGCGTACCAACAATTGTTGAATCTTTTGAAGAGCAATTGCCAGCGTATGACTTTCTATTGAAAATGATTTTTACCATTTTAACACTCTCAGCAGGTTTTAAAGGAGGAGAGGTAACACCTTTGTTTTTTATTGGAGCTACTTTGGGGAGTGCAATAAGTATTTTTATCCCATTACCGATTGGACTTTTAGCAGGAATGGGGTTTGTTGCAGTTTTTGCAGGAGCAACAAATACGCCGTTAGCTTGTAGTATTATGGCACTTGAACTTTTTGGTGTTGATTGTGGAGTATATGCTGCTATAGCTTGTGTTGTTGCATATTTGATTTCTGGTAACAACAGTATTTATAATAAACAAATGATTGGTGAACCAAAGTATAAGAGATTTTTAAATCAAAAAGGTAAACGATTAAATGAACTCTAAAAACATTTACATGAACTCAGAATTACATAATATAAATATAGTGAGAATATATTTTGGTTATGGACAGCAAGCCAAAGGACAGTCTTTCTGGCAAAGACTTTGGAATAATAATTTAGGTCAATTACTTTTGAAAAGAGCAAAAGAAATGAACATTAACCAAGCAGCAATCTTTATAGCTAAAGCAGGTTACTTGCACAATGATAGTATTAGTTTTAATATTTCAGAAATTCCATCAAACAAGAACCCAGTTTGCCTCGAACTTATTGATACACCTAAAAATTTGAAAAATTACTTAATAAAGAACAAAGCATTACTTTCTGAGGCAAATATTGTTTTGTTCAATGAGAGTGTAATCTTCCCCTTGTTAA
>NZ_DINY01000068.1:0-37237 GCF_002426075.1 Empedobacter sp. UBA5528
ACTACAATTTACTGCTTTTTAGCAGGTTGTACAACTTTTATATACAATCTAATACAAATGCACTACCGGTATAATTAATTAAAAACAATCAAATAATCATTCGTTATGAAAAAATTATTATTCACGTTAATGTTATCAGCAGCTTCAATGTCTGCATTTGCTCAAAATTATACAAATGATAAAGCGCACTCAAAATTAGGCTTTTCTGTTTCTCACATGACAATTTCTGATGTTGAAGGACAATTCCAAAATTTTGATGTTCATTTAAACTTTACAAAAGAAGATTTAAGCGATGCAAAATTTCATGTAGTTGCAGATATCAATTCAATCAATACAGGAGTTGAGGCACGTGATAATCATTTAAAATCAGCAGATTTTTTCAATGCAGCAAAAAATTCAAAACTAGAATTCTCTTCAAAAGGAATTACACGTGTTAAAGGAAATCAATTTAAAATGGTTGGTGATTTAACATTAAACGGAGTAACTAAACCAGTTGCATTAAAATTAGTTTACAACGGAAGCATCAACAATAACGGAGTTAAAACGTACGGATTTACAGTAAAAGGAAATGTAAAAAGAAGTGATTTTAACATCGGTGGTAATTTCCCAGAAGCTGTTGTAGGTGATGTTGTTACATTAACATCAAACTTAGAATTTTCAGCTTCAAAAGCTAAATAATAATAAATAAAATATATTATAAAAATCGTGGATTTCAATACGTTAAAATCAATTACTTCAAGTTTTTCTACAACTGATAAAATGCCAGTTTTATTTTTAGGACATGGCTCTCCGATGAACGCAATCGAAGAAAATATTTTTGTAGAAGGATGGAAGAAGATTGGAAAAACAATCCCAAAACCAAATGCGATTATTTGTATTTCGGCACATTGGGAAACGAAAGGAACTAAAGTTACGGCTTTAGAACAACCCAAAACGATTCACGATTTTTATGGTTTTCCGCAAGCTTTATTCGATGTTGAATATCCAGCGCCAGGAAGTCCAGAATTAGCAACAGAGGTCAAAAATTTAATTAAAACAACAGAGGTTGATTTAGACAAAATGTGGGGATTTGACCACGGCTCTTGGAGTGTGATTAAATTTTTGTATCCAGAAGCAGATGTTCCGATGATAGAACTGAGTTTGGATGTTTATAAAACGCCAAAAGAGCATTACGAATTAGCGAAGGAATTAGACGCTTTGCGTAGTAAAGGGATATTAATAGTAGGAAGTGGGAATGTTGTACACAATTTGAGAGCATTAAATTGGAGCGAGCCAAATGCTGGTTATGATTGGGCTTATGAAGTGAATGATACATTCAAGAATATTGTTCAAACAGGTAATCACGACGAATTGTTCAATTTTGTACAAAAAGGTAGCGCATTTAATCTTGCTGTCCCATCTATGGAACATTATTTGCCAGCTATTTACGCATTAGCATTACAAGGAAAAGAAGAGGAGCTAACACTTTTTAATGATAAACTAATTTATGGATCATTAGGAATGTTATCATTCAAAATAGGATAAATAAAATCAATTTAAATAACAAATAAAAACAAAACATTATGGCAACAAAATGGAATTTAGACCCTTCTCATTCAGAAGTCCAATTTAAAGTAAAACACATGGTAATTTCTACAGTAACAGGAAATTTTGATCATTTCAATGCTGATGTAGAAGCTAATTCAGATGATTTTTCTGATGCAAAATTTGAATTTGATGCAAAAGTAGATTCAATCAATACAAAAAATGCAGATCGTGATGGACATTTAAAATCAGCTGATTTCTTTGCTGCTGAGCAATTTCCAGAAATGAAATTTGAAAGTACTTCAGGTATTCAAAACGGAAAAATTAATGGAACTTTAGAAATTCGTGGTGAAAAACAGCCAATTACATTAAATGCAGATTTTGGTGGAGTTATCACTGATCCATGGGGATTACAAAGAGCTGGATTCGAATTTTCAGGAGAAATCAACCGTAAAGATTACGGATTAGGATGGAGCCAAGTAACAGAAGCTGGAGGATTAGTGGTTTCTGATAAAGTAAAATTATTGGTGAATTTAGAGTTTACTCAAGCCCAATAATCATAATTTTTAATAGCAAAAAAACCACTTCAAACGAAGTGGTTTTTTTTGTGTTATTTATTTTTGTTCTCCCAAAAAGTAGCATTTTTAATTCCGATTTCTGTAGGATTAAAATCAGGATTTTTAATTCCTTTTTTACGTTTGTCTTTATAATCTTTCCAGACCTTAAGCCCAACTCCGCTTAATAATAAAATAGCAATAATATTTACCCAAGCCATCAGACCAACACCAATATCTCCAATTGCCCAAGCAGTTTCAGCAGTTTTGATTGTTCCGTAATACGTAGCACCTAAAAAACAAATACGTAAAATCCATACATATACTTTTCTATTTCCTTTCTTGAAAATGTATGTAATATTCGTTTCAGCATAATAGTAATAAGCCATAATCGTTGTAAAAGCAAAGAAAAACAAAGCAATCGCAACAAAACTATTTCCGAATGAAGGAAAATGACTTGAAACAGCTGCTTGCGTAAAACCTGTATAATCTACTCCAGGAAGATTTTGAGTAATGAAACTTCCCGCTTTTTCTGGGTGATTCACATTGTATTTTCCTGTAAATAAAATCATAAAAGCAGTTGCAGTACACACAAATAATGTATCGATGTAAACAGAAAAAGCTTGTACCAAACCTTGTTGTGCAGGATGGTTTACTTCCGCAGCCGCAGCCGCATGAGGAGCAGTTCCTTGACCAGCTTCGTTAGAATAAATTCCACGTTTTATTCCCCAAGCAATTGCAGATCCAAAAACACCACTATAAAGTGATTCTTGATTGAAAGCTGATGAAAAAATTAATCGTAAAACTGATGGAACTTGATGGATATTCATTCCAATAATAATGATTGCCATTAAGATGTAAGCGCCTGCCATAAAAGGAACGATAAATTCAGAAGCTTGTCCCAAACGTTTTACACCTCCAAAAATAATCAAGGCTAATAATCCAATAATGACGAATCCTACAATGTTGATTGGAATTCCTACAAAATTATAAATAGGAATATCAAACGCGTTATTCAAAGCAGATGAAATACTATTCGACTGAACGCCTGGTAATAATAATCCACAACTCATAATTGTAATGATTGCAAACAAAACCGCGTACCATTTGATTCCTAAACCTTTTTCGATGTAGTATGAAGGACCTCCACGATATTCTCCATCGATTTCTTGCTTGTAGACCTGTCCTAATGCAGATTCTATGAATGCAGATGCACTTCCTAAAAATGCGATAAACCACATCCAAAAAATTGCTCCAGGGCCTCCCATTGCGATTGCGGTTGCAACACCAACAATGTTTCCGGTTCCGACACGACCAGAAATTGCTAAAGAAAAAGCTTGGAAAGGAGTGATTCCTTTGTCCGATTTTTCGCCACTAAATAGCAAGCGAACCATGTCTTTTATGTAGACTATTTGTAAAAATCCGGTGCGAATAGAGAAGTAAATTCCTGTTAAAGCGCAAAGTCCAATCAAGGCATATGACCAAACGTAGCTACTTATTAGATTGATGATATCATCCATTTGAGTAAAAAATTTTGTTCTTGTGTTTATTTGTGGTGCTAAAATGCTAAAAAAATCTTAATTATAAGATTTAATCTGTTTATTTATTCGAAAAAATAAATACAAGCAAGAATTTTATTCTAAATTTTGAAGATATATTATTTAAACCTTTAGTTTGATAAAAGGTGTGTAATTGGTTAAATACAAATAAAAAAGGTTGCAAATTACTGTAACCTTTTTCTGTTTTTTTATTATGATCGAATGATTTTTAGTTTTGCAAAATTTAAGAGTAATTTTTTTTCTCCTGCATTATCAAAATGAATAATTGCTTTCATATCTGATGGTTCTCCTTGCAAATCTTTCACAATTCCTCGTCCAAAACGATCGTGAACAACAACTTGACCAACTTGCAAACCTTGTGCATTTGCTGTTGATGAAGCGTTACTTTTTGTTTGATTTACTGGTTTGAAATTTGACCTTGGTTGAGCTGGTTCTACACGAGCTCTTGGATTTGGTCTTGCAACTGATTTTTCTCGTTGTTGATAGTTTTGTGGTGTTGGTTCATCTCCAAATAAATCAGCCGATAATCCACTATTATTAGAAGCTCTTGCAGAAATATTCAGATTTTTCCATTCTAAGAAACTATCATCAATTTCTTCTAAGAAACGAGAAGGTTCACAATCGATAATTTTTCCCCAACGAAAACGTGAAACAGAATAGGTCATATAAGCCACTTTCTCAGCGCGTGTTAAGGCAACATAAAATAAGCGACGTTCTTCTTCTAATTCAGCGCGCGTGTTAACACTCATCATAGAAGGGAAAAGATTTTCTTCTAAACCTGCAATAAATACAACAGGGAATTCTAAACCTTTTGCTAAGTGGACCGTCATCAAATTGACCTTATTATCGTCATCTTCTTCGTTATCCGCATCAGTTGCCAAAGCAATATTTTCTAAGAAACCACCTAAAGAAGCATCTCCTTCGTCTAATTGTTGTTGTTCTTCGACATAACCTTGGATCGAATTTAACAACTCTTGAACGTTCTCTAAGCGAGAAACACCTTCTGGTGTAGAATCTTCTTTCAACGCATTCAACAATTGTGTTCTTTTAGCCATTTCCATTGTTACTTCATACACATCATGTGATTTTAGCATCACTTGGAAACGCTTAATCATCAACACAAAATCATTCAATTTGTTTGATGTTCCTGCATTTATTCCAATGGTTGGAGCATACATCGCAATATTTTCAATCAAAGAAAATAAACTAATTTGATGTTGATCTGCCGCAACCAAAAGTTTTGAAATAGTCGTTTGACCAATTCCACGTGCCGGATAATTGATTGTTCGCAATAAAGCTTCTTCATCATTTTGATTAATCAATAATCGCATATAACCAACCATATCCTTAATCTCTTTGCGTTGATAGAAAGATGTTCCGCCATAAACACGGTACTGAATTCCTCTTTTTCTCAAGGCTTCTTCTAACGCACGAGATTGTGCATTGGTACGATAAAGAATAGCAAAATCTTTTGGTTGAAGATGTTCATTTATCTGTCTTTCCCATATCTGCGTTGCAATATAACGCGCTTCATCAGCATCAGAAAGTCCACGATAAACGGCTATTTTTTCACCAGTTTCATTCGCAGTCCAAACATTTTTTTCTAATTGATCTTGATTTTGTTTGATAATCTGATTCGCAGCTTCCACAATCATTTGCGTCGAACGGTAATTTTGTTCCAATGGATACAATTTCGCATCAGGATAATCGGATTTGAATGATAAAATATTTCGAATATTTGCACCACGGAAAGCATAAATAGATTGCGCATCATCACCAACTACACATAGGTTTTCGTAACGAGAAGCCAATGCTTTTACAATCAAATATTGAGAATGATTGGTATCTTGGTACTCATCTACCATAATGTATTTGAAACGTTCTTGATATTTTGCTAAAACCTCAGGAAAACGCGTCAAAATTTCGTTGGTACGCAACAATAAATCATCAAAATCCATTGCACCAGATTTGAAACAACGATCTACATAAGCTCTGTAAATATCACCCATTCGAGGGCGCATTGCTTCATTATCTGCTTCAATTAAAGCTTGATTATTGTGATAAGCTCTAACTGTAATCAAGTTATTTTTGTATTGAGAAATACGTCCCAAAACTTGTTTTGCTTTGTAAATATCTTTATCTAAATGCATTTCGTTAATAATCTTTGTCATTACAGAAACTGCATCTTGTTGATCGTAAATTGTAAAATCTGATGGATAACCTAAAAGCGGAGCTTCAACACGTAGAATGCGCGCAAAAACAGAGTGGAAAGTACCCATCCAAAGAGCTTTTGCATTCGCTTCACCAACCACATGTCCGATACGTTCTTTCATTTCTCGGGCAGCTTTATTGGTAAATGTTAAAGACAATATATTGAAAGCATCGACTCCTTTATTTAGTAAATGAGCAATGCGATAAGTTAACACTCTCGTCTTTCCAGAACCCGCACCTGCAATCACCATTACTGGACCTTCGGTAGCTTCTACAGCCAAACGCTGTGGTTCGTTCAGTTTTTCTAAATAATTTTCTTCCATCGTGTGCAAAGTTAACCTTTGTGGTGTAAAGGATAAAATAATTTTGAAAGATTATATATTTTCTTCTATAGATATATTGCAAAATATATGCGATTATAAAGATTTATTATCAAGAGATAGAAAAAACGTACGAATTGAAAGTTGTTTCGTTACATTGATAAGGAAATATTCTGTATATTTACACAAATTTTTTATATGACAGACGAATCAGTAAAATCAAGTAATTACGAAATAGTAAAGCAAGTGTTTACGAATTTTTTGGAAGACAATGGACATCGTAAGACACCTGAACGTTATGCTATTTTAGAGGAAATTTATTTTACAGATGATCATTTTGATATTGATATGTTGTATATCAAAATGAAAAATAAGAAATACCGCGTTAGTCGTGCTACTTTATACAATACTATCGAGCTTTTGATGGAAGCAAAATTGGTGCGTAAACATCAGTTTGGAGATCAACAAGCGCATTACGAAAAATCATATTTCGACAAAAATCATGACCATATTATTTTGTCTGATACAGGAGAAGTATTGGAGTTTTGTGATCCAAGAATCCAATCTATCAAACAAACGATAGAAGATATTTTTGATATCAAAATTGATAATCATTCATTATATTTTTACGGAACTCGTAAGAATAAATAACCTTGATTTTATAAAATCAAAAGACCTTTTACGATTTCGTAAAAGGTCTTTTTTGTTATTTTTAATTAGAAAATTGATCTAACAAATCAAAAGAAGGAACAAAAAATAAAGTTCCAGTTTTAGCTTTACTAAAATCTAATATTCGATCATAGTTTCCGATAGGTTCACCAACAAACATGCGTTCTAACATTTCTTCTACAATGCTAAACTTTCTAGCATAAGCAATAAAATAGGTTCCCATTTCATTTGTCGACATATTTCCAAAAGGCATATTATCGCGAACAATTTTTTTGTCATCTCCAACATTTGCTAATGCAGAATGTGAATTCGAGGGTTTTTCATCGTCATTCATTTCAATATCATCAACTTTAGATCTTCCAATTACTTTTTCTTGTTCAGAAATTGGTAAATCTTTCCAAGCTTGCATATCATGAATGTATTTTTGCACAAATAAATAACTTCCATTTGTATAAGCAGAATCTTCATTGCCAATCAAACCAAAATTTATTCTTTCGTTACCTTGTGGATTTTCAGTTCCATCAACAAAACCTAAAATACTACGACCATCCCAATATCTAAAACCATGAATTTCTTCTTGACAAGTAGCAACATCATTCAATAAATCAGTCAAATTAGAAACAATATCAACGCAATAGCTTTGTTGCGTAGAGCGGATATGAAAATGAATATCGCCTTTTGTAGAAACGGCTTCATGCTTTTCTCCTTTAATGGCAACAAAAGGTTTTAATTCTTTCGGCAAAGGTTTTGGTAAATTTAATTTTATCCAAGCATCGTAACTAATTCCTAAAATAACGCTCGATTGCGTTTTCGGAAAACGTGTATTGGCTGAATGATTGAGATTGATAATTAAAGCGCAAAGCTTTTTGAAAGCATCTTTGTAAGCAGTATTTTCCTTAAAATTCCAAACCATAAAAATAGTATTGGTGTTTGGACTGTCTAATACATTTTGATATTGAGGCATTTAATAGATTTATAAAATTGAATATGAAGTTAAGAATTTTAAAACTGAATTTGATGAATAATCGTTATTTTTTTAATTAAATTAAGACTTGAAAATCTATCATATTGATTAAAATATTATGAAAATTTTAAGTATTAAAGCACGTTTTAACGTAATAATTAATTTTTAGGACTAAAAAAATAATACTAATTTTGGCTAGCACTTTTTTGAAGTGAAATAGAGATTAAATAAAAATAATAAGTAATTGTTAATTAATTATATAAATAGAAATAAAACAGGCTTGAAAGTTGCTTTTTTACTTTCATGTTTTATGACGATAAGTGCTTTTGCGCAACAGAAACCTAAAAAAGAAAAAGTTAATCTAAGGCATGCTGATTTAGTAGAACATGATCCGAAACGTTTTGAGGGAAATGATTTTTTATCAGGAAATGTTGTAATCGAATATAAAGGTGATGTAATTTCGGCTGATAGTGCGGTTTTGTATCGTGATAAAAACTTGGCTGTTGTTTGGTCGAATGCACGTTTGGTGAGCAAAGACAAAACAATTACGGCGCATAAAATGGAGTATGACGGAAACACAACAATTGCAAAAGCTTTCAAAGATGTGGTGTTGACTGATCCAAGTTCTCGTATTACGGCAGATTATATGGATTATAATCGTACAACCGAGATTGCGACTGGTATTGGGAAAGTAGAAGTGAAGACACCTACGCAACAAATAAGTTCTGAGAAAATGATTTACGAACGATTGACAGGAAATATTATTGTAAATGATACTTACAAAACAATTGGTTCTGATGGAACTTTAGTCGAAGGACGAAATGTTGTGTATAATGTAAAGTCTAAATCGGCAAATTTTGGTTCAGAAGTTTTTATTACGAATAAAGATTATACGATTTATTCGAGAAAAATGACGACGAATGATATTACGGGAATTACAACTTTCCGCGATTATTCTAAAATTACACGTCGAAATGATCCATCACAATATATCATTACTTCGGATGGAGATTTTAATAAAAAAACAGGTGAAGCTTGGTTAAGAGGAAATTCAAAAGTTTATTATCAAAACAAAACGTTGACGGCTAAAAAACTTTATTTCAACGATAAAACAGGTTTTGGTAAAGGTGAAGGCGATGTTTTTTTGGATGATCCATTAGAAAAAAGATTTTTGAAAGGTGATTACGGAGAAGCTTTTAAATACTTAGATTCGGCTTTTGTAACGAAGAACGCGTATGCTGTGAAAGCGTTTGATAAAGATTCGCTTTACATAAGTGCTGATACTTTGTTGGCGGTAAAACGTCACGATGTTGATTCGACTTCATTGGTGAAAGCCTTTCATAAAGCGCGTTTTTACAAATCGAATGCGAATGGAAAAGCAGATTCTTTGGTGTACAATCAAACTAAAGGATTGATGCAATTTTACAAAGATCCAATTTTATTTTCTGGTGATAACCAAGTTACAGGAGATTATATCGAAGCGTATACAAATGCGAAAACAGAAAAATTAGACTCGATGAAAGTGTTTAATAATGCTTTTGTGATTGCTAAAGTGGATTCGCTTGTGGAAAATGAATATCATCAAATCAAAGGAAAATATTTAACTGTTCTTTTTCAGGATGATAAAATTGATTTTATAAATGTAGAAGAAAATGCTGTTGCGTTGACGTACATGGATGATACGGATCAAAAAACGAAAGTGAAAGAACGTTATGGAGTTAATATTTCTTATTGCGGAATTATAGAAGTTGATGTTGTAGGAAAAGATGTTGAATTGGTTGCATGTCGCATAAAATCGGACGGAAAAATGTATCCATTGTCTAAATTTCCTGAAGAAATGCGTTATTTACCCGATTTTAAATGGCGAATTTCTGAGCGATTAAATACTTGGCGAGATATTTTTATCGAATCGAAATAATCTTTTCATAAATTAATCGTTTAATTTCTAAAACTATAAATGAAAACTACATCTATCATATTATCTATTCTATTATTATCAAGTTGTTATACATACAAAGCTTTTGATCCTGAGGAATATGCTTTGGAAATGTCTAAAGGCAATAATCAGACGGCTAACTCTAATGAAAGAAGTCGTTCCAGAGCTGATATTGTTGAATTGAGAAGAGAACGCAAAAGTGCTAATGAAAATGCAATTAGTTCATCTCTTTCAGAAAGTAAAGAAGAATTAGCTGCATTAAAAGCTAAAAAACAAGAGAATAAAGAAGAGAAAGTAGTGATAGATCCTTCTACAATTAAAATTTCGGATGTTATCAAACCCGATCAATTTTATAAAGTAGATGCGCAAGGAAAAGAATATACAATAGAGGCAAAGCAATGGAAAGCTGATACCTTATATGCTGTTGTAAAAGGAACAGAAAAAGAATTGAAGTTTCATAAAAATGATATTTCATCGTTCAAAATAAGAAAATTTTCGAAAGGTAAATCAGATGCTCTTACTGTTGCAGCGTATGCAATGGGCGGTGCAGCTGTGCTTTTTTTATTAAAATAAAATGGGAACATTAAAAGAAGGATTTTTCAAATATCAGGCGCAAACAACAAATTTTGCATCTGGTTTTGAAGTCGATTACGCAAAGGGCTCTTATATCTATGGAAAGGATGGAAGAGCCTATCTTGATTTTGTGGCTGGCGTTTCGGTGAATACACTTGGACATAGCCATCCGCGTATCAATCAAGCGATTATAGATCAGGTAAACAAATATATGCATGTCGCTGTTTATGGTGAATATGCGCAAGAAAAACCAGTCGAATTATGCAAGCGATTGGTTGATTTAACACCAGAAGGATTGGATCAAGTTTATTTGGTGAATTCTGGAACAGAAGCGATTGAAGCTTCGCTTAAATTAGCGAAACGTTTTACAGGTCGTCGTCAATTGATTTCTTTTCGTAATGCCTATCATGGGAATACACATGGTTCATTAAGTGTTTCGGGTGATGAACGTAAGAAAGCTGCTTTCCGACCATTGTTACCAGAAGTTTATTTCATCGATTTTAATAACGAAGAAGATTTACAAAAAATTACCAAAGAAACGGCTGGTGTTATTGTAGAAAGTATTCGTGGTGCTTCTGGTTTTAGATTACCAGAAAATGATTTCTTTATCAAGTTGAAAAAGCGTTGCGAAGAAGTTGGTGCATTATTGATTATGGACGAAATTCAGCCAGGATTTGGACGTACAGGGAAATTGTTTGGTTTCGAGCATTTTGGTGTTGTGCCAGATATTGTGGCAATGGGAAAAGGTATGGCAAGTGGTTTACCTGTTGGTGCGTTTATGACTTCTGATAAAATTATGAGTTCTCTTAAGCAAAATCCTCAATTGGGACATATTACGACTTTCGGAGGAAATCCTGTGATTGCAGCTGCAGCTTTAGAATTACTAAATGTTATAGAAGAAGAGAAATTAATGGATGATATTGATCGTAAAGAACAATTATTCAGAGAAAATCTACAGCATCCAAAAATTAAGAAAATTCACGGAAAAGGTTTGATGTTAGCTCCTGAGTTATCATCGCCAGAATATACGTTGCGCGTTCAGCAAGAATGTATGAATAGAGGCTTGATTCTTTTCTTTTTAATGTATAGCATCGAGAATTTACGAATTACACCGCCAATTAATATTTCGGATGAAGATATTATAAAAGGTTGTGATATCTTAAAATCTGTATTAGACGATTTAGAATAAATTGTATAAACAAAAGAGAATCATAATTGATTCTCTTTTTGTTTAACTCTTTCTTCCATACAACAATATTCTCTTAAAGGAATAAATTGCAGGAAAAGTCTTATAATATTTCTTAATTCTCGTTTTAAATTCTGTCGTAAATAATTCTTGTTGTTCAGTCGTTAAACGTTCCATATAAGGAATCAAGGCAGAACCAGAAATGAAATTATAAAATTCTGTTTCGTCATTTCCGTAAATTGGATAAACTTTCATGCTGATGTTCAAATCCTTCAATCCATTATCAAACATGATTTTCGCATAATCATCTATCGTTAACATAGGTGAATCTCGATGAAAATTATTCAGAAAATCTGTAAAAGGTTTTTCTCGTGCTAAATCACTCAAAATAACATTCAATACATTATCTTTTTGACAAGGCATTTGCACTGCAAATTGTCCATTAACATTCAGTTTTGAGATTAATTTAGGAAACAATTCTTCATGATTATCCGACCATTGTAACGCTGCATTACTAAAAATTAAATCCTAAGTTGTATCTGAATTTGCAAAACCTTCAATTGTTTGTTGTTGAAATGTAAGATTGGCTAAATCAAATTCTTTTGACTTTTCAAGCATTTCCTTAGAAGAATCAATTCCTAAAAAATTAGCGTGTTCAAATTTATTAGCAAGAATTGCTGTTTGTTCGCCAGTTACACAACCTACATCTATGCAATTTTTCAAATTATTAGTAGAAATTAAATCCGCTAAATCATAAAAAGGTTGATAACGAATATTTTTGAATTGATTATATCGTTCGGGATTCCAAGGCATTTTATTAAGTTTTGAATGTGATTAAAGTTAATGAAATTTTATAATACTTAATCCACTGTGTATTTTGAATAAAAATTTGTCAGTTCGAGTGATTTGAAGAAATGAAATGAATAAAAATTCTAAAAGAATTTTACTCGAATTGACGGTTTAATTGCTAAAATTATCAAAATGCACAATAGGTAATATTATGATTAATGTAGTTTTTAACATATAATTATTCTAAAATGTCGTTTATTTGAATTTTGTAAGAATAAAGATGAGTCAAGAATTAGAAACTATTGCAGATTATTATAATAAAATTAGTTTAGAACAAGCCGAATTGATGAATTCTGCTAACTTTGAACACGATAAAGCGCATTTTAATATTTCTTTGCGTAAATATTGTAGTTTTAAAAGTCCATATAGTCGGCGAGATTATTACAAAATCAGTTTGTTGATTGGTGAAGGAATTTTTAAATATGGAAATAATGAAAGATATATTTCTAAACCGGTTTTATTTCTTCCATCTCCGCATATTTCTTATACTTGGGAATGTAAATCGAGTTTGCAAGAAGGTTATTTTTGTTTATTCAATCAACAATTTTTTTCTGAAAATAAAGAGTTTGATGTCTTCAAAAAAACATCTTTGTTTAAAGATTGGAGTTCTCCTTTTATTGAGATTTCTGATGAACAATTGCCTTTGATTTTGTCTTATTTTCAGGAAATGTATCGTCTTAATCAATCCAATTATCAATTGAGATATTTTAGTATTCGTAATCATTTATCTGCTATTTTTCATTATGTTTTAGAACAAAAAGTTGATGAAATACATGCGGTTGAATTGCCATCAAATGTGAGATTGTATAAGAAGTTTGATGAATTATTAAATAAACAATTTCCACTAGATTCACCTGCTCATCCACTTATTTTGAAAACACCCGCTGATTTTGCAACGAAATTAAATATTCATGTAAATCATCTCAACTCATCTGTGAAATCTGTAACAAAACAAACAACGACACAAATTATTAAACAGAAAATAGTTGAAGAAGCTAAAAACCTGTTGTTGTATACTGATTGGGATATTGCGCAAGTTGGTTATACATTAGGTTTTGAGGAACCTGCTCATTTTAATAATTTTTTTAAAAAACATACTTTAACTTCTCCATTAAAATTTAAACAAGAAAATTAATTTATTTGATTTTTGTAATTTTTTATTTATCTTTTTTAATTCCTCAATTTCACATTCATTTTACTTTTGCATAGTAAAAAATGATTTATGTTGAGAGAAGCATCAGAAAAAAGGAAAAAAATTATAAGTATACTTGGTTTCTTTTCGATTCCAATTTCGGGATTTGTAACAGATATCTATTTGCCGTCATTTCCGTCGATGGCAAAATCGTTGATAGTTCCAGAAAGTAGTATTCAATTAACTCTGACTTGTTTTTTATTGAGTTATGGTTTATCTCAATTGTTTATTGGAAGTATTTTGGATGCAATTGGACGATATTATCCAAAAATTGTAGCATTATTTGTCGTATTAATCACAAGTTTAGTTATCGCGAGTACAGATAGCATTTTGTTGATTTGTTTTCTTCGAATTATTCAAGGAATTTCAGTTGCGATTATTGTTATTGCAACTCGAGCACTTTTTATTGATATTCATACACCAGAAAAGGCGAAACATTATTTAGGTTATTTCACGATTGTTTGGTCATGCGGACCTATTTTGGCTCCATTTTTAGGTGGATATTTAGAAAAGTTGTTCAATTGGCATGCGAATTTTTATTTTTTAGCTATTTACGCTGCTTTAATTTTAATTTTTGAATTGATTTTTAGTGGGGAAAGTATTGTTGAAAAGATTAAATTGAATTTGAAAAACGTTATTGATACTTATAGAATGATGCTTAGAAATCAATTATTTATAGTTGGAATTATGATACAGGCTGTTGCTTATTCTATTGTAATGATTTTCAATATTATTGGTCCGTTTTTAATTGAAAATACCTATCATTTTAATTCTGTAGTGATTGGTTATTCAACTTTAATTTTAGGTTTTTCGTGGATGATTGGCGGATTTGTAGGAAAGAAAAGAATGCATCTTGACTTTAAAGAAAGTATAGCTTTACCTATTATTGTACAATTAGTTTTGATTTCTCTTTTGATTATCGCAGGTTTCTTTGTTCAAAATCTATTTGTTTTATTATTCTTTGCGTTTTTCATTCATATTTGTTCGGGAATTTTATTCACATCATTCTTTACTTCAAATATGATGGCTTTTCCTAAAAATGCTGGTGTTGCTGGTGGTTTGATGGGAGGAATGACGTATATTATTACTTCGCTTACAAGTTTTATTATCTCAAGTACTGGTAAAGTTGATACTCAAAATGGGTTAGCAATCCGATACTTTATTTTTTCATTTCTATTATCTGTAATTATTTACGTTATGTATAGAATGAAGAAATCTACACGAAAAAAAGCTATAATCGTATAATTAAATCCGAGCGAATGCTCGGATTTTTAACATATTATTTTCTTTAAATACTCTTTTAAATCTTAAAACCAAATTCTTAAGGTTTATTAAACGTTTAAATTTCTTGTAACTATTACCTTTTTTATGACTTTTAGTTAAAGCTTTCTTAATTATTAAGTAACACCATATTGTGAGGTAAAAAATAATTTTGGGTTTCAAATAAAACATATACATGAAACTTAATTTATTTCAACTATCAGCAGTTGTTTTTGTGATGGGAGCAACTACTGCAGTTTATGCACAGGGAGATTTAGCAGGTATATCGGGAAAAATTACTGATGCTAATGGTTCGGATTTGCACAATGTAACCATTGTTGTGAAAAATGAATCGACAGGATTTACAGCTTCTACGAAAACGAATGAAAAAGGAGAGTATAACTTAAAGCAGTTGCCATTAGGTTCTCCTTATACAGTTACTATTATTTCGGAAGAACATGGTGAGGAGATCTTAGAAGGATATAGTTTGAATCAAGGAGATTTAATTTGGGTTCCGTTCAAATTTACAAATGGAACGACTGAATTGAATGAAGTGATGGTAAGTGGGCAAACTTTAAAAAGTTCTATTAAACAAGTTGGTGCGTCTACTTCTGTATCGGCAAAAGATTTACAAACTTTACCTGTAAATGGACGAAATTTCACTTCTTTAATAGATTTATCTCCGTTGAGCAATGGAACAAGTATTGGTGGTCAATTATCTTCGTCTGTTGATTATACGATAGATGGAATGTCTAATAGAGGTACTATTGCAGGAGGTTCTACTTCGTCTTCTTATTCTATTTCGATGGAAGCGATTCGTGAGTTTAAAGTGGTAACAAATGAATATGATGTAACAAACGGGCGTGCTGGTGGTGGAACAATTAGTACTGTTACAAAGTCTGGGACGAATAAAATGCAAGGAAGTGCATTTTTGTATGGTCGTACAGATTGGCTTTCGAGTCCGTATGATATTCGTGGAAATAAACGAGATAATGAGTTCTCTACTTATCAATATGGTTTTTCTTTGGGAGGACCAATTAAGAAAGATAAAGCACACTTTTTTGTTGCTTGGGATCGACAAGTTGATAAACGTCCATTATTCATTGCAAATATTAATAATGAAAGTGACGAAGCTTTATTTAATGTAACACAATCTACTTTAGATCAATTTTTGAGTATTGCGCGTGAAAAATATGGCGTTTCGAATAATCCTCAGTTTGGATCATTTAACAAGAATAAAGATACAAATGCTGCATTTTTACGTTTAGATTGGCAGATTAATGCAAGAAATTTATTAACGCTTCGTAATAATTTTGTACACGAAAAAGATTTATTATCAGAAGGTGATAATACAAGAATCAATATGTACGAATCGTATATTGATCGTAAGAAAACCGACAATAGTTTGATGTTATCGTTGAGAACTGATATTAATGATGATATTACAAATGAATTAAAAGTTCAGTATTTTTTAGAGAACCAATCTGTATTAGCATCAAAGGAATTACCAACTGCATCTATTCCGCGTGCGATTGTAGAAGGAATTAGTTCTACGATTAATGGTAAAAATCAGTTTACAAATATTCAGTTAGGTGGACAACGCTTTTCTCCAGAATGGTTTAAAGGAGATGTTGTGCAATTGGTGAATAATATTTATATCAACCGAAATAATATCAAATATACTTTTGGTGGAGATTTCTCGTATTACAGAATGGTAAATGTGTATGGTAGTGAAATGAACGGACGTTTTTATTTTACTGGTATGGACAATTTTAAGAACATGACACCTTATCGTTATGCAAGAGAGATTAGATTGACGGATGATCCTTCTACAGTTATTAATCAACTAAGTTCTGCGGTTTATGGACAAATGGAAACAGAGCTTTCTCCTGGTTTAGACTTAATGGCTGGTTTGCGTGTAGAGAATATGCAATACTTGAATGGTGCAAACTACAATGAAATTGCTGATAAACAATTGGGTGTTAGAACTGATAATAAGATTAATACGTGGCAAATTCAACCTCGTTTTCAATTGACTTGGGATGTTAATCAAAATAGAAAAGATTTCGTAAAATTTGGTGGAGGTATTTTTGGTTCTTCACTTAATCCTTATTCTATGATTAATAATATGTTGTTTGATGGAACAAAGGTTGCTGCGGTAGATATTGAAGGTGCTTTAGTGCCAACGCCAGATTTTATTGGTTATAGACAAAATCCTGATACTGCTCCAGGAAAAGATTTGTTCAATAATCCTAATATTGAAAAATTAATCACAATAAATGCGAATAGTAAAGATGCGAAAGTGCCAACGGTGTATAAGTTAAATGCTTCTTATAACCATTTTTTTAGTGATCGTTTGCGTGTAGGAATTAGTGCTTATGCTAACTGGGCGCGTAACAACTATATGTATGTGGATCGTAATATGGTTGATGAACCATTTTTTAGAATTGCAGAAGAGGCGAATCGTGGTGTTTATGTGCCAGCGTCAACAATAAACCCTACAAATGGAGCTGCCAATTGGGTAAATGGACGTAAAACGAAAGACTTGGGTCGTGTTTTAGAATTAATTAGTGATGGTAAAAAAGATCAATATGCATTTGTGTTAGATGGTATGTATCGTTATTTCAAGGATGGACAGATTTCTGTTTCATATACTTGGAATGATTCGAAAGATAATACTTCTTATAATGGTAATGTTGCGAATACAGCGACGTTGAGTTTGATGGTTGCTGAAGATCCTCGAAATTTAAGTAAAATGAATTATTCTGATACACATTTCCGTCATAAACTGGTTGTGTATGGACAATCACCAACTTTTTGGGGAATGACTGCTGGTATTCGTTTTAGTGGAATAGGAGGAACTCGTTATTCGTTGGCAGTGAATGGTAACATGAATGGAGATTTTGTGAATTCGAATGATTTGGCTTATATCTATGATCCAAATAGTGCATCAACACCAGATTATTTAAAGAAAGGAATTCAGGCAATTTTAGATAATCCAGAAGTAGAAAAACATACAAAAGATTATATCCGCAAAAGTTTTGGAAAAATAGCAGAAAGAAATGGAGGTATTAATGGGTTTGCTGGAACGTTTGATTTGCGTTTAACAAAGAAGTTCAATATTATTGAGAAGCATAAATTTGAAGTTGGTTTTGATATTTTCAATGTAGCGAATTTATTGAGTAAAGATTGGGGTGTTGGTCCTCGTATTGGAAAGCAAAATATTTATTCAATTAAAAGTTTTGATGCGACAGAGAAGCATTTTGTATATAATGTAAATACTAATACAGGAAAAACAAGTTATGCGTTTAGTCCTTATCAAATTCAGATAGGATTTAGATATAGTTTTTAATTATCATTTTTATGAAAAGAATAATTAGTTTATTGAGTGTTTTAGCCACAGTTGCTGTGGCTAATGCTCAGTTGCATACGGTTGATATTAAGAGTTTTGATGAGTTGAAATCATATTTTGAACAAGATGAAAATAAACCTGTTATTATTTCGGGACATAGAGGAGGTATGATGCCTGGTTATCCTGAAAATAGTATTGAGGCTTTTGAGAAAACCTTGTCTATTATGCCTTCTTTTTTTGAGATAGATCCTCAACTTACAAAAGATTCTGTTCTTATTTTGATGCACGATGATACCTTGAATCGTACGACAAATATGCAAGGAAAGGTAAAAGATTATACCTATGCTGAAATAAAACATGCGAAATTAAAAGATAGGGAAGGAAAGTTGACTGATTTTAAAATTCCGACACTAAAAGAAGCTTTGGATTGGAGTCAAGGAAAAACTATTTTTCAATTGGATAATAAAGGTGTTCCGTATGCAACTTATGTGAAATTTCTGAAAGAAAATCCTTATCCTAATGTAGTTTTAGGTTTGCGAAAAGATGATGAGGTTGCTTATTATGCAAAACATCTTGAGTATGTAATGTTTATGAAACCTTTTCATTCGATGAAAGATGTTGAAAGTTTTGAGAAACTAAATGTTTCGTATGATAGAATGATTGCTTGGATTGGTTTGGAAGTGAAAGAAGAACAAAAAGAAATGATAGCTTATTTGCGTAAAAAAGGTGTTATGGTGATGATTGCCATTGCGCCTTCTACGGATAAATTGCCAACCGATATAGAAAGGGCAAGGGGTTATATTCAGCATTTAATTTCTCGACCAGATATTATTGAAACAGATTATCCTTCGCAATTCATTAACTACAAGTAATTTTATTAAAATATTTAGCAGAATACATCCTATTTGTTTCGAATAGGATTTTTTTTTGGTTAACTAAATTTATTTCAGTTGTGCATTCTTCATGTAAAAAGATTCTTTTCATTTTGTGATTTTAGAGTCTTGGATGATTACAGCCTTATTATCTTCTTGAGAGGCTATTTTCTTCATTTATACAACAAGCTTTGTGAGTTAAATGCTTAATATATGGTATTATATTTTATTTATTTGTAAATTAGTCATTATTAAATAATTACCAATGTGTATTGTTTTTATAAAAGCTGTAGTATGAAGGAAACAGAATTTACATTTTTGGAACTTCAGCAAATCTATGCGGAGTTTGTAGAACGTTATAGTACAAAGGATTTTAAATTGACTAAAGATGAGTTGATGACGGATCAAGAGGTTGCTGAATTGTTTGGTATATCTGAAAAGACTCTGGATAGGTGTCGCAAAAAAGGTGAGATTAAGTTTTTTAGATTAGGTTCTAAGAACTACTATTTGAGGAGTTTATTGTTTTTGGATATTTTGAAGAGGTATAATGATTGACAATTTTATGTGGGTCATTTAACTTTAATATTCCTAAGGCTAAATATGATTAGATTATTTTAGCCTTAGGAATATGTTTTTAAGTACTAATGGCACCTAAATAAACTGAGTTTGACACTTGGTCTTCTGTTTGTGAACGGAAGGCAATCCAAAAGTGTAGGGTTTTACCTATTTGAAAGTTGGATAGGCTTAAAGTGTAAGTTTCGTTCATTCGTTCTGTTGCATTTTCAATAAAAAATGTATTGTTTTCGTTTTCTACTGCTACTAATATTTGCAACATATCTGTAGCTGTGTCTGATGTGGGTGAAGCATTGTTCTGCCAGTTTATCTCGACCATTGCGGCTGATACTAAAGTAATAGATAATGGAATGGCGGCTAATAATGCACCTTTGGAGAAACAAATATTTTGGTAATTTGGTGTTATAGTGGCTGTTGAATAGTCTATTACAAGGTTTGTTGTGATGTTGGTAAACGCTTGATTGTAAGAAGATCGCATGCCTGTACGATAACCATAGTGTTTGCAAGCATAGGCTCTGTATGAGGTCATAAAGTCTATGGCAAGTTTCATTCTTTGCTGAACGAGTAATTGTTTTTCTGATGGTGCTTTGGTTCTTTTTTTAGGTCTGATTCTTGAAATCTCGTGACCATTTACATTTGCTACAACTATACGCCCTGTGCGTCCTGAAGAGCCTGCTAAAAGTGAATCATAAATTTTTCCCATTGTTTTATTTTTTTAGGGGTTATTATGCTAAAGTTCAGCAATATATATTGACAAAAATTCTATTTTCTTAAAATTTCTCTAATTGTCAGGTTTTTTCCTTATTTTTCTTTCTTTTTCCTTGGTTATCTGTTTTTGTCTTTTCTATTAATTGATTATCAATTGATTATAAGTTATGTACTGTTTTTATGTGTTTGTTTTTTCGATGATTCTTCGATAGTTCTTCGATGGTTTTATATCTATTCTATATTTGTTCTTCGATGTTTGTTCGATGTTTGTTCGATGAAGTGGAGTAGAAGTTTTTATGTAGAAAATATGTAGAAAATTTTCATAAAGTTTGTTTTGATTGGCTTTGTTTACAAAAAAATATAAGTGCAAATGATGTTATATTGACAAAAAAGGTGTTGCTATATAACTAAAAAATCCGAGCTATGAGCTCGGATTTTTTATGTGTGAATGTATAATTATTTTGCTTGTTTATCAATTTCGTTTTGAATTATTTGCCAATCATAGATTTGGAATGTTTTTCCATTGCTCATAGCAACAAAGAAACCTTTTGGGAATTTAGTTCCAAAATTGAAGTTTATAGCATCAGCTCCGTCACATTCGATAGTAGAAACTGGGATTTTAGCAATCAATTTGTGTTCATTCGGATTTGAAGCTTCACCTTGTCGTTTGTATACATTAAAATAATTTGCTTGTTGATCCGAAATTAAGATATAGCCATCTGTTGCATTGGTTTTATAAATTGCAATTCCTTCGTGGTCGCGTTTAAAATCTTTTTGCCCAAAAAATGCAATTTCTTCGTTTCCTTTTTCTGGATCAGCATAATATTTTCTAATTCCTGCTGTTTCGTCAGCATAATAAATAAAGCCTAATTCTTCGTCAACTGCAATGGCTTCAATCTCTTTATTACCCGAATAATTTCCAAATTTGCGTACTAAAGTTGCTTCTATTTTTCCGTTCTTGTTTTCTAATGCATATTGATGTAGGTATTCGCCACTTACACCGTCTTTACGACCAACGATTGCATAAAACTTGTTGTTTTTGCTTTTGTAGAGCGCAATTCCCATTGGGTCTCGTAATGTTTCGTCTTTGAAAACTTCGACTCCGCCATTGTCAATCAATTTAAAATCTGGAAGCGAAACAATTCTAATTTTATTGTTTGCACGTTCGGTAAGCACTGCAATGTCAATGTTTTTTCCATTCAGAGGAAAACCGTACATCACATCTACATTATTTGGACGATTAAGTGGAACGATTTGGTTTACGATTTTACCATTCAAATCATAGGCATATAAACCGCCCGTCTCTTCTTGTTTGTCTGTTCCAATAATAAGTGATTTTTCTGGATTCTGATAATTGATCCAAATTGCAGGATCATCAGTATCATTTGGTGTTTGCTGTGTTGTAACAGTTGGTTTTACTGCATTTGTAGGAATTGGAGCCAGTTTAGAGGATTCACAAGAAAATAGAATAGTGAAGAGTGATAATGTGATGAATATTTTTTTCATAATTGTTTAGAAATCAAATTTTAGACCTAAAGTAAAACGTGGTTGATAATATTCGAGTTGCATTGTTTGACTCGAAACTCCTTGGTAATAACGTAAAGGTTGATTTGTTAAATTGTTTGCTTCTGCAAAAATTCGTAATTGATTTGAGAATTTATACGACGCATTTGCATCTAAAAATAATTGTTTGTCATAGTAACTATCCTCGAAAGCATTTCCTCCAATTTCGTCTAAATAAGCGGCGGTATAATTAACCGAAATACGCGCAGAGAACTTTTTGTTCTCGAATGCTAACGAACCATTGAACATGTGTGGAGCTGTTTTAGGTAAATCAAGATCTTCTCTCAAATCACCATCTTCATTGGTAATTCCTTTCGCTTTCGAATCGGTGTATGTATAGTTAAGGTAAATTCCTAAATGTTTGAAAAATTCGCCTGGAATGAAATCTAATTGACGCTGAAATGCTACCTCAAACCCAAAAACATTCACGTGATCTCCATTTCTAGCTTGTGTCATTTTCCAGTTTTCTCCAGCAGGAACTGGGTTTGCTACGTCAGGAAAAAGTGTTTGGAAATCATTTGTTGTAAATGTATTGTTTTTGTAGGTATAGATGAAATCGTTTAATTTTTTGTAGAAAAATCCTCCTGAAACAATTCCGATATTTTCGAAATAGTTTTCAGCCATTAAATCATAGTTTATGGCATAGGTTGCTTTTAGATTTGGGTTACCTGCAAAAAGCTCTGTATCTTCTTTTAAAACACTTACAAAAGGAGCTAAACTGTAATAATTTGGTCGTGCAATACTTGTTGTGAACGCTGCTCTTAGAATAAAATCATTTGTAAATTTATGTTTCAAAGAAAGACTTGGTAAAACATTGGTATAATCGTTTTTGTGCTTGATTTCTCCAATTAAATCTTCTTCATCTTGTACATAATTCCCTGTATAATCTATTGAAGTATTTTCGATACGAACACCAACGATCAAAGATGTTTTAGATGATAAATCTTGATCCCAACGAATGTATCCTGCCGAAATATATTCTTTCGCTTTATAGTTAGAGGCTAGATATTCAGAAGGTTCTAAGTTAGATTTGAATAGATTTGTATTGTTTAAATCTAAATTTCCTAATTGATGATTTGAATAGAAATATCCAGCTTGGTATTTTTTACCAGCATTGAAACGATTGCTTGACCAATTTACAGGATTTTGAGTACTCAAATTTCCCATTCCATCTATGCTTTCGTATGAATAGAAAATATTTTCGCGCTCTTTGTCTTTCAATCGAAGGCGACCACCAAAGCGTAAGCGTCCTTTCTGATTTGGAATAAGACTTAAGGGAACTCTGAAATTAAGCTTTGCACCAAATTCTGTTTCATCTGTATAATCGTGTTGTTCTGATAATGAACCAACTTTGAATTTGGTCAAATCTTCTGTAGAAGTTGTTGTTACATTTGGATATTTTGCATCAGATAAATCTTCATTAAAGGTAACACCTTTTGCACGATAATCGATGTAGCGCTCATTTGGTCTGTCTTCGCTTGCTTTTGAATAAGAAACAGCCCAATCCATATCGATTTTTGGAGATAATAAATGCTCTCCTCGTAACGATATATTGTAAACACGTTGATCTTCTAAACGTGCATTTTTATTGCGGTTATTATTAATTCCACCTTTTGTTTCGCGACGTATATTTCCTGTGTAAGTTCCTGTTTTTTCATCAAATTCTAAATCGCGATAAGTTACTCTATAACGATTTTCTCTGTCGTCACGCCAATTGTAAATAGCAGAAAGATCTATTCTATTGTTTTCATTAAACTGATAATCTGCTGAAAAAGATGCACTTCTTCTTACACGTTGAATGTCATATTTACGAATCTGAAATTGTGACAAATAGGTTTTATTTTCATCTTTGTCCCAAACAGCTTCGATATTATCTGAACCAAAATTTTGAACTTGATAACTTCCTGAAACAACTACACCTAATTTCTTGTTGAAGAATCTATTTCCATATAAAAAAGACGAATTGTACAAGCCTTTTTCGCGAATTGGTGCATAACCACCAGAAGCCGTTATAGAAATACGCTCTTTATTTGGAACAGCACGTGTAATCAGATTTACAGCTCCACCAATTGCGTCTGCATCCATATCTGGTGTCAAAGTTTTGTTCACTTCTATAGATGAAATCATTTCCGCAGGAATTAAATCCATTTGTACATTTCGGTTATCACCTTCGGCAGATGGAATACGATCTCCATTTAACATGACCGAATTTAATTCGGGTGATAAACCTCTAATGATAATGTTTCTAGCTTCACCTTGATCGTTTTGCATTGTAACTCCAGTGACACGTTTTAACGCATCTCCGATGTTAGAATCGGGAAAACGACCAACTTGATCTGAAGAAATGATATTGGTAATATTTCCGTTATTTTTTTGTTGATTCAATGCTTTTGCTTGCCCTTTTAAATAATCTCCAACTACAACAACTTCATTTAGTTCGTTGTAACCTGCGTTTAGAGAAAAATCAATAACTGCTGTTTTATTTTCGGTAACTTCTATTTGTTTTGAGNNATGGTATAAATACCAGGTGTAAGATTTAGAAATTGATAATTACCATTTTGGTCAGATACAGTATATTTATTGGAATTCTCGATGCGAATTGTAGCTCCTGGTAACGAAAATTGATCGTTAGAATCTACAACTTTTCCTGAGATAACACCGCTTTGAGCCAAAACGAATGGACCTAGAATGAATAAGGAGAGTTTTAAAAGATGTTTCATTAGAAATTAATTTCGTCAAAAATACATTTGCTATATTTCCTAATTGTTAAATATTTATTAAGAAATATTTAACAATTATAAAATTACTTCAATGATTAGTATGTAATTTGATATTAAATCTAGCTTTTTACTAATTTTAGATGCGTAGTAATTGTTACTTTTGCATGAAATAAAACTTCTGATGTCGATTGCTGAATATTTAAAATTCAATCAAAAAATAAATTATAAAAACGAAATATTAGCCGGCTTAACTGTTGCTATGACAATGATTCCTGAATCGCTTTCGTTTGCAATTTTAGCTGGTTTATCACCTTTAATTGGTTTGTATGGTGCATTTATCATGGGAATTGTAACGGCGGTTTTTGGAGGAAGACCAGCGATGGTTGCGGGTGGAGCAGGTGCTACCGTTATTACTTTAATCGCGTTGAATGCAACGTATGGTGAGCAATATATTTTTGCTGCGGTTGCTTTAGCAGGAGTTTTCCAGATAGTAATTGGTGTTTTCAAATTAGGAAGATTTGTTCGTTTAATTCCTCAACCTGTTATGTATGGCTTTCTAAATGGTTTGGCTGTTGTTATTTTTATGTCACAAATAGAACAATTCAAATCAACTACGAATGGAATAACGAGTTGGTTGAGCGGTACATCTTTTTATACGATGGCTGGATTGACGCTAATTACAGTTCTGATAGTTTATTTCTTTCCGAAATTAACGAAAATTATTCCAGCTTCTTTGGTTGCAATTCTTGTGACTTTTCTATTGGTAATTGGATTTCATATTGATACAAAGACTGTTGGTGATATTGCGAGTATCAAAGGAGAATTGCCAAGTTTTCATATTCCGAGTGTTCCGTTTACGTTAGAAACCTTGAAAATTATTTTGCCTTATTCGATTATTATGGGTTCGGTTGGGTTAATTGAAACTTTGCTAACGCTTACTTTGGTGGATGAGGTGACTGAAACGAAAGGTTCGTCGAATAAAGAATGTTTGGCGCAAGGTGCTGCAAATATTACAAATGGTTTTTTCGGTGGAATGGGAGGTTGTGCAATGATTGCTCAGACATTTGTTAATTTAGATGCAGGTTCTCGTTCTAGATTAGGACCAGCAATTGGTGCAATTACAATCTTGATTATTATTCTAATTGGTGCTCCAGTGATTGAGAAAATTCCGATGGCAGCACTTGTTGGTGTAATGATGATGGTTGCGATTTTGACTTTTAAATGGGGATTTTTTAAATTGATAACTAAAATGCCAAAATCGGATGTGTTTGTAAGTATTTTGGTGGCGATTATCACGATTGTGTTACATAACCTTGCTTTGGCTGTTTTTGTAGGTGTTATTGTTTCGGCTTTGGTTTTTGCTTGGGATAATGCTAAACGTATTCGAGCACGTAAATCTGTTGATGATAATGGACGAAAAATATATGAGATTTATGGACCACTTTTCTTTGGTTCGACTTCTACTTTTTTAGAGAAATTTGAAATTAATTCTGATCCAAGAATAATTGTTATAGATTTGAAAGAGAGTAGAATAGTTGACATGAGTGCAATTGAATCTTTACATATTATTACATCTAAATATGCACAACAAGATAAAATTGTAATTTTGCGACATTTGAGTAAAGATTCTATTCGATTATTAGAAAATGCAAAAAGTGTTATTGAGGTAAATATTGAAGAAGATCCGACTTATAATGTGATGCCGAAATAAAAAAAGTCAGCTTTTTAGAAGCTGACTTTTTTTATAAATATCGTTCATTAATTACATTCATATGATGGATGGAATGACCAGCCATTACATAACCGATTTTCTCAACAGAATACTCTCGATTACCAACTTTTCCTATTTTGTTTAAAGTTTCATCATTAAAAGATTCAAACTGAAAGTAAGTTGCTTTCATCAAATTAGTCCATTCTTTTATTAATTCTTCAGGCTTTCTTTCATTTGCATTTGAAGTCAATACATAGGCGTTTTCATCGAAGAAATTTAATGTTTGTGAATCTTCTCTCGCAATATGTTGTGCACGATAGGAAAAAATACGTTCGCAATCTATACAATGTTGTATCATTTCTTTGATGGTCCATTTACCTTCTGCATAGGCATAACCCCATTTATCTAATTCTGTTACAATTATTAATGTTTTCTTGATGTCAGCAATACGTGTTTGTAAAGCATCTACAACTTCTATTCCATCGTAAATAGAAGTATAATTGTCGTGGTTTATTGTATTCATTTTTCAGTAATTTTTTACAATTTAAGAATAATTTGATGGAGTTATTTTAAGTATTTGTTAAAAATAAACCTTCATTTTTTTGAATTCATTTTTGATTTTAATAAAAAAATACGATTCTTTTAGAAATCATAAATCTTGTATTTGATAAATTTATTTTCCTGAAAATCGTTGTTAAGTTTGAGTTGGAAAGTAATTTTAAAAACATAGAATATAAGCACATGATTTCTAACTTATCATACTCAAGTGGTGCATCACAATATCCTCTTTTAGGAGAAACAATTGGCGAAAATTTACGAAATACGGTTGCAAAATATCCGCAACAAGAGGCTTTGGTTTGCGTAGATCAAAATTATAGAGCGACGTATACAGAATTTTATTCACAAACCGAACAAATAGCAAAATCATTGATTGCAATTGGTTTGCAAAAAGGAGATCGCGTAGGTATTTGGGCGCCAAATCGTGCGGAATGGACATTGTTACAATATGCAACGGCCCGTGTGGGAATGATTTTGGTTAATTTGAATCCTGCTTATCGTGAAAATGAACTCGAATTTGTATTAAATCAAGCTGAAATTTCTGCAGTTTTTGCTTCTTTAAGCTTCAAAACAAGTGAGTATAAAGTGATGTTGAATAATGTAAAAGAGAATGCGAAATTACTAAAACATATCATTATTTTTGAAGAAAATTGGGATGATTTTTTGATTAAAGGAGAAGAAATTTCGACTTCAGAAGTNNGTAACTTTAACGCATCATAATTTATTGAACAATGGTTTTTTTATTGGTGTTCGATTAAATTATACGCATCGTGATCGTGTTTGTATTCCTGTTCCATTTTATCATTGTTTCGGAATGGTAATTGGTAATATGGCGTGTACTTCGCATGGCGCTTGTATGGTAATTCCTTCGGATAGTTTTGATCCTGCAAAGACTTTAAATGCAGTCGAAATGGAAAAGTGTACATCACTTTATGGAGTTCCGACGATGTTTATTGCGGAATTAGAATTACCAAATTTTGATCGTTTCGATTTAACATCTTTGAGAACTGGTGTAATGGCTGGTTCGCCTTGTCCGATTGAAATTATGAAGAAAGTGCAAGCTAAAATGAATATGAAAGAAGTTTCGATTTGTTATGGGATGACAGAAACTTCGCCAGTTTCTACACAAACTATTATCGGAACACCTTTAGAAAAGCAAGTTTCGACGGTTGGAACAGTTCAAGATCATTTAGAAATTAAGATTATTGATCCGCAAACAGGAGATATTTTACCTCGTGGAATTGCTGGTGAATTTTGTACAAGAGGTTATTCCGTCATGCAAAAATATTGGAACAATCCGGAAGCAACTGCGCAAGTTATTGACGAAAATAATTGGTTGCATACTGGTGATTTAGCGACTATGGATGTTGATGGTTATATTAATATTACTGGACGAATTAAAGATATTATTATCAGAGGAGGAGAAAATATTTCACCAAAAGAGATTGAAGATTTTTTGTACGAACATGAATCAATTTCTGATGTTCAAATTATTGGCGTTCCAAGTATCAAATATGGAGAAGAAGTAATGGCTTGGGTGAAAGTGAAAGATGGTATTAGTGTAACAGAAGACGAATTGAAGGCTTATTGTTTATCCATTGCTCATTTCAAACGTCCTAAATATTGGAAGTTTGTACAAGAATTCCCTATGACTATCTCAGGGAAAATTCGAAAAATAGAAATGAGAGAAGTTTCTATAAAAGAATTAGGTTTAGAAAATGCACGAAAAGTGAAAACATCTTAAAAAAAGTATTAAAATCTATATCAAAAGTAGACTCAAAAATAATAATTTCAATTATCTTTGAGTCTATTTTAATTTTACAAAAATAAACGATCTAAACGATGTCAAATATCTTATTAATCGAAGATGAACAGGCAATTCGCAACGTTTTGAAAAGCATTTTAATGGACGAAAATCCAAAATGGAATGTGGATGAAGCTGAAAACGGAGCTATAGGGCTTGAAAAAATAAAAGAAAAAGAATACGACTTAATTATAAGTGATATAAAAATGCCGTTGAAAGATGGGATGGAAGTTTTATCGGAAGCGATGGAATACAATCCTGATTTAACAATGGTGATGATAACGGGGCACGGAGATGTTGATTTGGCTGTAGATGCGATCAAAAAAGGTGCGTACGATTTTATTTCAAAACCACCAGATCTTAATAAATTATTGACGACTGTTCGTAATGCTTTAGACCGTAAATCGTTGCTGTCTTCGAATAAAGAATTGAAGAAAGAAAATAAAGCTTTAAAGAAAAAAGTTGCTAAAAAATATGAAATGATTGGTGATGCTCCTGCAATTGCAGAAGTAAAACAAATTATAGATAAAGTGGCTGCTACAGACGCTCGTGTATTGATTCTTGGTCCAAATGGAACAGGTAAAGAGTTGGTTGCTCATCATTTACACGAGAAAAGTAATCGTAATGTAAAACCTTTGGTTGAAGTGAATTGTGCGGCAATTCCAGCTGAATTAATCGAAAGTGAATTGTTTGGTCATGTGAAAGGATCGTTTACTGGAGCTGTTAAAGACAAGCAAGGTAAGTTTGAATTGGCAAATGGAGGAACAATTTTTTTAGATGAAATAGGGGATATGAGTCTTTCTGCTCAAGCAAAAGTTTTGCGTGCGCTACAAGAAGGAAAAGTTTCGCCAGTTGGTTCTGAGAAAGAGATTAATGTAAATGTTCGTGTAATTGCTGCAACAAATAAAGACTTACGAAAAGAGATTGAGGAAGGTCGTTTTCGCGAGGATTTATACCATCGTTTAGCGGTAATTATCATTAATGTTCCAGCACTTAATGATCGTAAAGATGATATTCCTGCTTTGGTTGAACATTTTATTACTGATACAACAAGTCAAAAATCTTTTGATAATTCAGCGTATGATGCTTTGAAAGAATTAGATTGGTCAGGAAATATTCGTGAGTTAAGAAATGTTGTTGAACGTTTATTGATTTTGGGTGATGATCCAATTTCGAGAAAAGATGTTGAACAATTCGTGAAAAAATAATTCATCTCAGATGAAAAAGATTTTCTTTTTGCTATTTATCAGTCAACTCTTTTTATTTTCTTGTAAAAAGGACAATGTAGAAGTGGATAAAAGTTCAGATAGCTTATCGCATGAAGATGTATTGTCTTTAGAAAAAAATTCTGTTTTTACAAATGAAACGCTTGTTTATAAGGGTGTTTTTGAAGGAAAATATTTTGGGGATAAAATTGTTTTGAAATTAGCAGATGATAAATTTACTGCTGAATACAAAGGTCAATCTTATAACGGAGAATTATTCAAAAAAGATGATGGATCGTTGATGGAGATTGATTCAAAAAAGAAAAAATTACCTTTTCAATTTTTACGTTGGTCGGACAATTCGGAGATTATGATTCTCAATGAAGATGGAATGGCTGATGATAATGGTGAAAATTATTTAACAAGAATTTCAGACAAATGAAAATAAAATTTACATGGATTTTAAGTCTTATTGCAATTACTTTTTTAGTAAGTTGTAATTCTTCTTCAGCCAGTAAAAATGATGAATTAGGAAAACGTTTTTTCGAAAATTATTCATCTCGAAAAGATTACAAGAAAATGTTGTCTTTTTACAATGATAGTTTGGTATATGAAAATGTAGCACAATATTCGGGAGGTTCTACGGTAGATCCGCGTTATTTATTGAATGATATTATTCGTTGGAGTGATCAAACGATGCAATATGAAAATAATAAATTATTGAAAGTAAATGAATTATTTTCTAACGATTCGATGATTATTGCAAACGGAGAATTTTCGCCTTATACCTATAATGGAATGAAGTTTCCAGCGATGAAATTCACGACATATTTGTATTTAGATCAAAATTCGAAAATCAAAAAACAAGTTGATTGGTTTAATTATCCAATTGAGGATATTATAGAGTTGTATCAATTGCAACAAGGTCAAGACAAAATAAAACTAGATAAACAATAGTTTTTAGTAAATCCAGTTAGAGTTTTTTAACTGGATTTTTTTATTTTTAGATATGATAAGAATTGCCGTAGAAAATGATATTCCTGAACTGAAAAGAATGATGATAAAATTGTTACAACATCATCAAGAGTTTAATGCATTGTATCAAATAGATTTGACCTACAAACATGATATTGATGATTTTTTCAAGGGAATTTTACATCAACAGAATATAAAAATATTTGTAGCCGAAATAGAAAATCAGTTGACGGGATATATTATTTGTTCGAAACATCTTCGTCCGAAATATTTTGTGATTAAATCAAAAGGAAGAATAGATTCGTTGTATGTTGATGCAAATTATCGCAATCAAAACATCGCTTCTAAATTGGTTAAAGAAGCGATAAATTTCTTGAACGATCAAGCATATATTGAATTAGAATTTACAGCTGAAAATCAATTTGCAAAAGGTTTTTGGCTGAAAAATGGTTTTGAGATTTTGAATCATCAATGTATTTTGAAATTGAATTAATATCAAAAAAAAAGCTCCAAAATAGGAGCCTTTAATTTATTGTTCAGAATTGAAATAGACTTTATAATAATACATTTTCTTTTCTTCGTCAAAACCACGCTCCAAATATTCTTCAGCTGCATCAGGATTTGTCAAATCTAATTTGATGTTAATCTTTGTATCTAATTTAATTTCACTTTTAATTTTCTTAGATTCTTTCATCAAAGTTGGAACTGAAACTTCGAAAGCTTCCACAAATTCAACACGATTATTTTCGCTATAATCTTTCTTATATTCTTTGAATTCATCAATAATTTCGAAAGGTTTCAAAACTTGATCTTCAAAAATTTCATTCGTTACAACTTCATTCGAATTCAACACATTTATCGAATTTGAGATAAATTCTGCTTGTTGTTTTTTGTCTGTTTTATCCAAAAGAAAATCATTCGAGAAATCTGTAATCAACTCCATATATTTCTTCGTATGGTAATTGTTGTCCTTAATCAAATCAATTTCTAAGAAATTTTTCTTCCAATATTCTGACTCCACATTTTTATCATCGATAGAGTAGACGCGGAAACCTTCGTCGCGATAAGCATCAAGAATAAGACAGGCTTTGTCGATTCCTTCTAGCTTATAACCTTTCCAAATGTTGTAATCTAAACCACGTGATTCGTCAAAACGCAAGAATTTCTTCTTATTCTCTAATTTATAAATTCCAATTCCACGGCAAGGAATTCCGTCGAACATCATATTTTCGAAAAGGGCAATAAAAACTTCACCACTTTTGATCTGCGGATGTAATGATTTCTCGTATAAATGACTTAAAACTTCTTGCGAAAAATCGATAAAATCTATTTCTTCATCAAACATTTGCTTGCATTGATTATACAAAACATTAAATTCTAACTTTTCTGTATAATGCGTGAAACGATTAATTTCGAGTGTTTTTTTGAAAGGACTTAATAAGAAAGGTACCAATTGTTCTTCCTTAGATTCATCGTATTCTAGTGTTTTATCGGCAAAAATGTTAGCTTCTTCTCGAACTTTATGTCCAACTTTTTGTAAACTAATAAAGGCGATGTAAGCATTTTTAACGTCAATCATTTTATATAATTTCTTAAAAACAAAAGTAATCAATTCAGAAATCAATACAAACGATGTCAGGAATAAAAATATTTAACAAAATTGTCAAACAAAATTGTTAATGCAATTCATTGAATTTGAATGGCTTATAAATTATTTTGATTGTTATAACATTTTCTATGGTTTAAACTTATAATTATGGCACGGAAATAGTATTAGGAGAAATGTCTTAATTTATTAAAAAGTTGGGTGATGAAAAAAATTAAATTTACACTTTTAGGAGTAGCTTTTACAGCCATGTTAGCTGTTGGTGTAAATGCTCAAGATAGAGGTCAAAGAGGTGGTGAGAGAAGTTCTTCTTCAAGAGAAGCAACTTCAAGAAGTCAAGGGAATGGACGCTCTGAAATGGCTAGAACAGAAAATAGAACTAGCCGTATTGAAGGAAATAGAACAGAAAGAATAGGTCGTGGAAATTCTACGAATGAATCTTGGAAAAATTCTACAAATAGAACAGAACGTGAAACTAGTACACGTATAGATAGAAATAATACTGCTATTGTAGGTAGCAGACCAAGTTCTAATAAAGATTGGAATAATAGTAGAAATAGCCAAGGAAATCAAGGCAATAGATCTGAGAGTTTAAAAAACAGAGATTTCTACAACAATCCAGTTCGTATAAATTCTAGCTCATACAACAGAGGAAACCGACCAGTTTCTAATGTGAATGTAAGAAACTATAACAAGTATTCGTATAACAGTTATAACTTCTACGGAAACAATGGTATTTACTATCGTCCTTATAACAATGGATATGTGAGATATATGCCATATGTAGGATTTAGAATTAATATTTTACCAGTAGGTTATGTAACAATTAATATTGGTAATAGAAATCCATATTATTTCTACGAAGGTGTTTATTACAGCCCAAATAGAAATTATTATGAAGTAGTTCAAGCTCCACTAGGTGCTATCGTATATGCGTTACCAGCAGGATATGAAAGAGTAGATTATGGAGGAGAATATCTGTATGAATTTGGAGGTGTTTTGTACCAAAAAATTTACAATAGAGGAACAAGAGCTTATCAAGTAGTAGGTTATTTAGATTAGTATAGGTTTTAGTAGTTAAGTAAAAGCCCAAACAGATTGTCTGTTTGGGCTTTTTATTTGTAGCGAAGAGCAGAATCGAACTGCCGACCTCAGGGTTATGAATCCTGCGCTCTAACCATCTGAGCTACCTCGCCTAAATTTTAATTTTTGCAAAGGTAATTTTTTTTTGATTTTATAACAAAACTTATTTTGATTTTCTTTGGTAGATACAATTCATTTTATATCTTGCGACTTCAATAAAATAGAATTATGCCAAAAAAGAAATATCAAGTAGAATTTTCAATCAAGTCTTCACCGTCTTTGCTATATAACTATATTTCAAACCCTTCTGGTTTATCAGAATGGTTTGCAGATAACGTAAATTCTCGTGGAGAAAAATATACTTTTATTTGGGATGGACACGAAGAATCTGCATTTTTGATGAAATCTAAGCAAGATGGATACGTGCGCTTTCAATGGGAATATGATGAAGATACAAAATATTTCTTCGAATTAACAATTGTAGAAGACGATTTAACGAACGATGTATCATTAGTTATTACAGATTTTGCTGATGAAGACGAAGTAGAAGAATCAAAACAATTGTGGGAAAGTCAAATTGAAGATCTAAAAAAAATCTTAGGATCTGTTTAAAATCTATTATTTTGAAAATTAACTTAGGTGGCGTTATTGTCGAAAAAGCAAATGCAGAAATAGGAATTCAGAACAGAGCTTTTCGTAATGGTGATGCTGTAAAAGAAATTTTGCGATTTGTAAATGGTGAAATTATTGATTGGGAAGATCATTATTTCAATTTAATGGCTTCTATGCGTATTTACCGCATGAATATTCCGTTAGATTTTACACCAGAATTTTTTCAAGAACAAATCAATTTATTAGCAGAAGCAAATCAGACCAAATCAGGGAAAGTAGAATTTTTTGCGTTCAGAAATGATGAGGAAGATTATCTAAAAGCATCCATCAATTATTTGATTTCCATTGAAAATAGTGAAAATGATTGGGAGTTTTTACAAGCTGAAAACGAAATTGATGTTTACAAAGATTATGCGATCAATACTGCATTTTATTCACTTGTGAATACGTATCGTCCAGAAGAAAATATTGCAGAAATCTATCGTTTAGAGAATGATTATGCTGATATTATTTTGCTAAATGCAAACAAAAAAATGGCGCGTTCTTTACGAGGAAATATTTTTGTTGTGAATGGAGAAACGATTCGTACACCGAAAAAAGAAGAAGGTGTTATTACTAGTGTTTTGAGAAATAATTTCATTACAAAAATTAATAAAGCCGAAGAATTTAAAGTAGAAGAAGTCGAAATTTTTCCATTTGAAATTCAGAAGGCAGAAGAAGTTTTCATTTTGATTGATGGAATTGGAATTTTACCAATTACCAAAAATCGTAAAAAAGAATACACTTTAGACAAAACAAAATCGATTTTTAAGTATTTATAATTGATTAATTCATAGAAGGATCAGCGGGGGTGTTTAGCCAAATTAAGTTCTCACCTCCAAGCTGTTTCATCAATTTTTTCCACAAATCAGCATCCCAACGCTCAAAAATATCAAAATCCAAATCCGTTACAGCCCACGAATTATTGTTTAATTCATCTTTGATTTGCTTTGGTGCCCAACCACAATATCCAATAAAAAACTTGATTTCATCTTGACTAATCAAATTCTGATTTACTGCATCACGCACATCTTCATATACGCCAGACCAATATAAATTTTTAGTAATTTTTTCACTATTTCTGATTAAATCAGGTCGTTTGTGAATATAATAGATGTTTTCTTTATCGACAGGTCCACCTTCAAAAACAATAGATGCAGACTCCATTTCAGATACAAAAATACTAATCGGAATATGAGAAGAATGATTAAGAATAAAACCAATACTTCCAGATTCTAAGTGTTCTGTAATTAAAATTACACTTCTCTGAAAAATATCGTTACTTAATGTTGGTTTTGCGACCAAAATAACTCCTTTTTTTATACTTTTGATAGACATTTTTGTTTCGGTTTTGTTACGTGAAATCTTAACGAAATATACAATTAGCTGTTTAAAAATATAAAATAATCATTAATGAAACAAGATTTAAGTTATAAAAGAAAAGTTTACGAAAAACAGTCGATGAATTTTGATTCGTTAAGAGAAAATCCGATCGAACAATTTCGTGATTGGTTTCTGCAAGCTGAAGAATCGGATGGAGTGGATGAAGCAAATGCGATGTCTGTTGCAACGATTGGTGAAGATGGATTTCCGAGAACGCGTGTTGTTTTATTGAAAAGATATACGGACGAAGGTTTTATTTTTTATACGAATTACAACAGTCAGAAAGGAAAAGCTTTATTAGAAAATCCGAAAGTTTGTTTGTCATTTTTTTGGCCATTTCTAGAAAGACAGATTATTATAAAAGGTGTGGCTGAAAAAACTTCGGATAATAATTCGGATGGATATTTCGAAACACGTCCAAGAAGTAGCCAGTTAGGCGCTTGGATTTCGGCGCAAAGTTCTGTGATTGATGAGCACGAAGATTTAGCGACAGAGGAATTGGAATTAGAAAAAAAATACGAAGGAAAAGAAATTCCTCGTCCAGCACATTGGGGAGGTTTCTTGATTCGTCCAACTGAGATAGAGTTTTGGCAAGGACGTCCAAGTCGTTTACACGATAGAGTTCGTTATGTTTTACAAGACGATTTTGATTGGAAAAAAGAGCGTTTAGCACCTTAAGATATAAAACAAAAGCCTCTAATTAAGAGGCTTTTGTTTTTGATGTATAGTCTAATAATGGTTCGTATTCTTTTAGGAAAGCAGCTTTTTTTTGAAACAATAAGTTATTTGAAACTTGATCTACAAAGTATAAATTTTCGATTAAATTTTCAAAAGCATTGTTGTTATAACCTGTAGAGTCAAAAAAGAAAATCCAATCTTCATCTATAAAATATTGTGCATTTTCAATTTCTCGAATAGTTATTTTTTCCTTTGCGATTTCACTTTGTAGAATATCTTTTGTTACATTTTTAAGTTGCTCTATTTGATTATTCAAAACTGTTAAAGCTTCGATTCTTAGCTTTTCATGAATGGGTTTTGTTGCAAAATTAATATGAGTTCTAATTTCATTTACCAATTGAATATTTGCTGATAAATCTGCTTCAACTTTGATGCAATCTTCTAACAAAATAGTTTTTTGTTCATCTAAATTAGATTTGAAAAATATTTTGATATTGTCTAAATATTCTGAGAACTCAGCTTCTTTTTCCTTATTTATTTGCTCTAATTCTTCTTTAACTTTCAGTACATCTTGTTTTTTATTGTAAACAACATTGTTGTATTTGAATGGTTGCGGCTTTTTTTGACCAGTAAAAAAATCTAATTGAAGTAAATCAATTTGTAAAGCTAAATATTGTTTTGCAACTAAAATATTTTCATCCGAAAACAATTCATTCGTAGGAATATTTTGTTGTTTATTCGTTAAATCAACTTCTTTAATTCGATCAAAAGGTAAATCATAATTTGTAAAAAAATGATTGTAAACTTTAGGGTAATTGTATTTATTATAAATGGTTTTAAACGTTTCAATAAATTCTGAATTATTTATTTCATTAACACGGTATAAATTTAATTGAAAGAAAAAATTGAATGTAAATTCTTCTTCAAATTCATTATTTTTTTGAAGTAATGTAATTGCTTTTGGAGATTTATCTATTTCCTTTAGATTTGAAAATCTT
>NZ_DINY01000047.1:0-21103 GCF_002426075.1 Empedobacter sp. UBA5528
CGGAATCGGATTGCAAAGGTAATGCTTATTTCTAAACTCGCAAATTTATTTTTAAATAATTTTTGTCGCTATATAAGTCCTTATGTCAACTACAATACTACTCGTCTTTCGTATTGGGATTGCAAATATACGGCTGGATTATTCGTTTTTCCAAACATACTTTACTTTTATTTTACATTCTTTCCTTAAGTTATTGGTACAATGGAAAATATTTTTTGAAATGTTTAGATATGAGAACTGAGATATTAGATTTTTGACGAGAAAAGCTCTTTTTAAAAACTAAATTATAACGGGATAGATTTCTCGACAAGCTCGAAACGACAGGAAAATTAAACTTGTTAATTACTCAAGAATGCCTTTTAACTTCATAAAATGATTAGACGTTTTGCTTTTCTTACCAAAAAGAAAAGTAAAATGGATACTTTTGAGTTAACTATTCGGGAGGAATTGTCGCAAAGCGAGAATGAGTTATTCAGTATAGTTAATAATATAATGGATACGATGCTGATGACATCATAATTAAGTTTCTATAAAAAAGCTTTTTGATAAAATCGGAGTGACAGAATCAAAAAAAGGAGAACGCTTTATTCTCCTTTTGTATCTTATTAATGTGGACCGTTACCGTTTTTATCTTTTTCCAAATCGGTATTCCAAATTTTGATTTTATCTGTTTTTTTCAAGCCAGATTTTACTTGAACATTCACTCCGTCTGTAATTCCAAGAGTGATGTATTTCTTTTCGTATTTTGCATCTTGTCCTTTACCAGAAGTAAGAATCTCAACATATGGTTTTTGGTTTTCGTCGTAACGAACATGCGCTGATTTTACCAACAATACATTTTTTGCTTCCTGCGTTACAACCTCAGCATTTGCAGAATATCCCGCACGAATAAAGTTATCTGAATCTAATTGAACTGGTGCTTTAATCTCGAACTGAACTACTCCATTCGTTGCAACTCCTTGAGGCGAAATAAAATCAAGAATCGCTGTAAAAGTTTTGTTCGGAATTGCACCAATCGATACATTAATTTTCATTCCTTCTTTTAATTTACCAACCTCAGCTTCGTCAACTTTTCCTTGGAAAATCATTTTCTTAACATCAGCCATCGTAGCAATAGTAGTACCTGTAGAGAAATTATTAATCTCTTGCACCATATTCCCAACCTCAACAGGAATATCTAAAATCATTCCCGAAGTAGTTGCTGTAATACGTGTTGTTGCATAAGCTTCCAAACCGGGAGCAATACCTGTTTGCGCAACTTTGTAATCGTTTTCGGCAGCTTTTAATTGTTGTTGAGCTGACTTATATGTCGCATTTGCATTGTCATAATCTGCACGAGGCAAAACACCTTGATTATATAAAGTTGATGTTCGATTGAAATTACGACGTTCTTGATCGACCGTAATTTGAGCCGCTTGAATAGACTGACGAGCTGCATTTAACGACTGAACATTTGGAACAACTTTCAGTTCACAAATCAACTGACCACGCTCTACATATTGTCCTTCAGCAACATTAATCGATTTTATAACACCCGAAATATTTGGCTTAATTTCAATTGTTTCCAACGGTTTTAATTCACCAGTTGCAACAGCTTTCACCTCTATATTTCCCATAAAAGGCGTTGTCGTTTCATAAACTTCATTGTCTTGGCTATTCTTTTTACCGAAATATGCAATCACACCGATTACAGCACCGATAAAAACGACAATCATCAAAATCTTTAGAAATTTTTTCATTCTTCTATATCTGTTAAGTTTTAGTTATTCATCTCTCAAAGCATCAATAGGTTTGATTTGAATTGCACGTTGAGCAGGAATCAATCCCGCTAAAGTTGCCATAATCACCATCACTGCTAAAGCTGTAAAAAGTGTAAACAAATCGATTGACGCATTATATAAAGGTATGTTTTTATTTGATGGAATGATAATTTCGTTGAGAACCATTAGTAAAAGTGCTGCAAAAATAATTCCGCCTAAACCTGCAATTAATGTTAAAACTACTGATTCTAACAAAATTTGTCCTCGAATTTGAGCAGGAATTGCACCTAATGCTCTTCGAATTCCAAATTCTTTTGTTCGTTCTGAAACTGTAATCAATAAAATACTTGCAATCGCAATAACCCCGGAAAATAATGTCATTCCTCCTACAACAATCGCTAGGAACTGCATTCCTTTTACGAATTTCATAATCTTTCCAAGCATTTCACCTAAATTAAAACCACCAATTCCCTGGTCGTCATCTGGCGAAATATTTTTAATTTGTTTCAGATATGTTTTTAATTCTTTTTCGAATGCTACAATATCATAATTATTAGGTAAACTCAAACTTAAATATTGAATCGTTTCTCCTTGATTGTATATTTTTTGAAATGTTGTAAACGGAATAAACACTTGATCTTTACTCTCTACAGGCGAAGAAGGTGTGTCGTAAACGCCGACAATTGTATAATAACTATCGCTAATTCTGATTTCTTTCCCTAAAGGTTTCGGTTTATCACCAAAAAATTGTTCGGCAACTTCAATTCCAATTACACAAACTTTCGATTCAGTTTTGATATCATCTTCATTGATAAAACGACCTTGAATAATATCTTTCCCAAACATTCGGTTTTGATCTGGATAATCTCCATTAACCGTGTAAAAATTATATTTTGTTCCGTAAGTTAATATTGAATTTGGTTTCGAGTTTCGAGGAGCTAACAACGAAATTTGAGGAAAACGAGCCTGAATTTGACGAACATCACTCATTTTCAATTCAATTGTGCGACCTTTTTGAAATCCTTGATATGGCATCGATGTTGTCCCTCCCCAAACAAATAATGAATTGGTTGCGGCATTTGCCAAATTACGGTCAAAACCATTTTGCAAACCGCGTGTTACTCCTAACAATAATACAAATAAGAACATTCCCCATGCAACACCAATCATTGTCAAAATAGTGCGCAATTTATTTTTGCGAATCGCCGCGTAGACTTCGCTCCAAGCATCTGGATCAAAAACAAATTTTATAAAGTTCATTATTCGTCTCTTAAAGCATCAATAGGTTTAATACGTGCTGCATTCAAAGCTGGAATTAATCCAGAAACTGTTCCTGCAACAAATAAAATAATACAAGCCATTACCAACGAATTAGTTTCTACACCTGGATTATAAATAAAATATTCTTCTAAGCTATCTCCAATATTTTCTACAACAAGTGCCGCTAAAGCAATTCCTATTGCTCCGAAAATAATTGTAATCATAATTGCTTCTTGTAAAATCAGTCCCAAAACATTGGCTGGTGTTGCGCCTAAAGCTTTTCGAATACCAATTTCTTTGGTACGCTCTTTTACACTAAACACCATAATATTTCCGATACTTACGATTCCTGCAATCAAACTTCCTCCACCAATTACAAATACAATAATTGTCAGAATCAAGAAAAATTGATTGGTATCTTCCATTGCATCAGCCGCATTTCGCACCCAAATTCCACCATAATCAGAAGGTGCAACATTATGTCGACCTTTTATATTATATTCAATTGCATTTGCAAGTTTAGAAATGTCAGCCAAAGCCATTCCATCTTTTGGTGTTACAATAATCGATGATACTTTATCTGTAGCATAAATCGTTCTAAACGTTGTAAAAGGTGCATACAAAGCACGCTCGGCATTATCACCACCATCTTTACTTTCGAAAACACCAACCACTTGATACATACTTGAACCTAATTGCAAATACTTACCAATCGCAATCTGATTTGGAAAAAAATCTTGCGCAACCAATCGTCCAATAACAATTGATTTGGACTGATTCTCCATATCTTTTTTATTGATAAATCGACCAAGCGTTACATTTTCATTAATCATTGATTCATATTCTGGATAAACTCCAGTAATTGAATAACTTCCTGAATTAGCTTCATTTCTAATCGTATCACTTTTCGAAATTGTACTTACAATCGATTTTATTTCATCTGGAAAAGAATGTTTAATAAAATCAAAATCTTTTACATCCAATTCAATTGTACGTCCTTGTTTGAAACCATTGTAAGGTTCTGTTGTTGTACCTCCGTTAACGGTAATATTTAATGAATTTGCTTTGAAAAATTCTTGTTGAAACCCGTTCTGCAAACCATTTCCCAATCCATACAATGTAATAAACACAAAAAGCGCCAAAGCGATTGTCAAACCCGACAATGCTGTACGCAATTTATTACTTGCAATGGACGACCATATTTCGCTCCAACGGTCTGTATCAAACATATTTTATATTTAAGATTCTTTGATTTATGATTTACGAAGTTTGAGATTCGAAAATCATTAAACTCTTACTTGTTCTACTTTTTCGTCACTTACAATTACACCATCTTTAAGACGAACAATACGTTTACACATATTTGCAATATCATCTTCATGCGTCACCATTACAATTGTTTTACCTTCGTCATTAATTTCTTGAATCAGGTGCATTACTTCTTGCGAAGTCTTTGTATCCAGCGCTCCTGTAGGCTCATCCGCCAATAACAATTTTGGTTTTGCAGCCAATGCACGCGCAATTGCAACACGTTGTTTTTGTCCACCCGAAAGTTCATTTGGCATATGAGTAGCCCAAGGCTCCAACCCCACTCTTTCCAGATAACTAAGCGCTATTTTATTTCGATCCGATCGTTTTACTTTTTGATAATACAACGGTAACGCTACATTTTCTAATACATTTTTGAAACTAATTAAATTATAAGATTGAAAAATAAATCCTAAAAATTTGTTTCGATAATTAGCCGCTTTAGTTTCGTTTAACTTCTCAATTCTAACACCGTCCAATTCATAAATACCTGTATCATGCTCGTCCAACATTCCAATGATATTCAATAAAGTTGATTTCCCCGAACCCGAAGATCCCATAATCGCAACAAATTCGCCTTCCGTAATCTCAAGGTTAATTCCTTTGAGTACGTGAAGTTTGTTTTTTCCCATTATGTAGGATTTATTTAAATCTCGAATAGATATCATAGATTGTTGTAAATTTCAATAAAGATAACAGATAAGTCGAAATTATAAGAAAAATGTTACAAGCAAGTTTAAGATTTATCTTATAAATAGCGCTAAAATATTTTTCAAAATTAATTTTCAATAATTTTTGAAAGTATAGAAATTTATATATATTTGTGTAAATAATAATTGCAATGAAATTAGAAGAATCAAAAGAAAAATTTGTTCAAACTTGGGGAACTTTCGCTGTTAACTGGGGAATAAATCGTACTATGGCACAAGTTCATGCATTATTATTAACGTATAATGAACCTATTTCTACAGATCAAATTATGGAGGAATTACAAATTTCTCGCGGAAATGCAAATATGAATTTGCGTGCTTTGATGGATTGGGGAATTGTAAGAAAAGAATTGATAAAAGGAGAACGTAAAGAATATTTTGTTGCCGATAAAGATGTTTGGTATTTATTCAAACAAATTACAAAAGAACGCAGAAAGCGTGAAATAGAGCCGGTAATTGATTTTTTAGAATCATTAAAAAACATCGACGATCAATCTGATGATGCAAAAGAATTTGCAAAATTATTACAAGATTTATCTTCTGTTTCGACAAAAATCAATAATATAATGGACCTTGCTATCAAATCTGATGAGCATTGGTTGGTAGGAAAAATCACGAATTTGATAAAATAATCAATTCGTATTTTTTTGAATCACAAATTTCAAAAATTATTGAAAATTCAATATGTATAATATTATTTCGTATATCATTTATCTGATTATTACTTTCTACATCACCATTTTTATTGGTTGGAAAGTGTATAAAATTGGTTTTGTGTACTTGACAAACTTAATCGATAATCATTCTGTTTGTCAATCGATTAATAATCTTTTATTGATTGGATACTATTTGGTCAATTTAGGTTTTTCGGCAATAAGTTTACAAAACTGGGAACAAGTTGACTCCATTACCATCATGTTTTCTTCATTGTCCTACAAAATTGGATTTATATTATTAATCCTCGGAATATTACATTTTATTAATTTATCAATTATTTATATCGCAAGAAAAAGCAAAAAAATAAACACTTAAACACAGCAAATTATGACAAATTACAATCTAATTGCATATTTGGTTTACTTACCAGTGGCAATATTAATGACAATCGCAGTTTCTAACGTTTTATTCAAAAATGGAAAAATATTTATGTACGATATTTTCCATCAAAAAGAAGATATTGCAAGCGCAACAAATTCATTATTCAAAATTGGTTTTTATCTTTTGAATATCGGTTTTGCCATGCTAATTGTTTACATGACTTCTATCGCAACAACCGAAGATTTGATTGTAAAATTAAGTACAAAAATTGGTAGTTTCGCCATTTATTTAGGAATAATGTTGATGCTAAACCTTTTCTTATTTATGAAAGGCAGACGTAGATCTTTGCAACAACAATATTTAAGAAGTTTAGAATCTTAACAAGAAAACCTCCCAAAAGTTAACTTTTGGGAGGTTTTTATTTTAAACTGGATCAACATCAACATCAATTCGTACCGAACGAAAAGCTGCAATTGTATGCAATTGATCTATTTTTGCTTGAATTAAATCTTTTACTTTTTGAGGTGATTGATTTGGTCTAATTTTAATCATCACATCTGTAATATATAAATTATTGATTCTTCCAATCGAAGGCGTTTCTGGACCAAGTAAACATTTTGCATCAAAACTTGGTTTAAGCAAAACGACTAATTGAGCCGCCGTTTTATCCAAACGCTCTTTATTTTTATGCTTGAAACGCAACTTGATTAACCGTGAATAAGGAGGATACAAAAATTCTTTTCGCTCATACAAAATATCTTTCATCGTTGGTGCATAACTGTAGGTTGTGACATTTTGCAAAATCTGATGTTCTGGCTGAAAAGATTGAATCAATACTTTTCCTTGTTCTTGACGACGACCTGCACGACCAGAAACTTGCGTTAACAATTGAAACGCTTTTTCGTGCGCTCTAAAATCAGGAAAATTTAACAAAGAATCTGCTCGAATAACACCAACAAAATTAACATTTCCAAAATCAAAACCTTTTGTAATCATTTGCGTTCCAATTAAAATATCAATTTCTTTGTTCTCAAAATCTTCGATCAATTTTTCGTACGCAAATTTCCCTCGCATCGAATCGACATCCATTCTTCGAACTTTTGCTTCAGGAAAAATTGTTTGAACTTGCTGTTCTATCTGTTCTGTTCCCAAACCTTTTGTATTCAATTCGTACGAACCACAACTCGGGCAACGCAAAGGTTTTGCTTGTGCATAACCACAATAATGACATTTTAGTTGATTCGAGAATTTATGATATGTTAAACTGACATCACAATTTGGACATTCGGGCGTATGACCACACGTATTACATTCCATAATTGGCGCATATCCACGACGATTCTGAAATAAAATGACTTGCTTTTTTTGATGCAATTGATTGAAAATTTCATCACGAAGTGTATGCGAAATATCTTCTGTAATTTCTTTTTCCTTTTGCGCTTTTTTGAGGTCAATCAAATTAATTTCGGGCAATTTTATACTCCCAAAACGTTCAGTTAATTCGACATAACCATATTTTTTATTTTTCGCATTATAATAACTTTCAGCCGAAGGTGTCGCTGAACCTAATAAAACCTTCGCATTCATCATTCCTCCAAGCAACATCGCCATATCGCGCGCATGAAAAAATGGTTTTACATCCATTTGTTTATAAGAAGATTCGTGCTCTTCATCCACGATAATCATTCCTAAATTATCAAAAGGCAAATACAACGCTGTTCGTGGACCAATGATAATATCAAAATCGCCATTCAAGGTTTTCTGCCACAATTCTACACGTTCATTTTGATTGAATTTCGAATGATAAACTCCTACTCTTTCTCCAAAATGTTTTTTGATTCGATGAACAATTTGAGTTGTCACAGAAATTTCTGGTAATAAGTACAACACTTTATTTCCTTTCGCAATTACTTGTTCCATCAATTTTAGATAAATTTCTGTCTTTCCACTTGATGTTACACCATGTAATAAAACGGTTGATTTATCCTTAAAATCTTCTTTAATTTGATTTAAAGCTGCAATTTGTTTCAAGGTCAATTCAGCAATTTCAGCAACTTCTTTCTCATCTTCATCTACACGAGAAGTTTGATGTTGATAAATTTCAACTGCTCCTTTTTCTGCTAAAGATTTAAGTACAGCATTTGTCGCACCTTGTTTTATAAAATCTGCAACTTTTAGCGGTTTTTCTTGCGATTGCGTTTCTAACGTAATCAATTGCAACAAGGTTTCGCGCTGTTTTGGTGCTTTATTTAATTGATTTAAAATCTCGATAAAGGCAGTTTCATTTCCTTTTAAATCTGGATGTAATCGGACATAATTATCAATTTTTGGCGTATATTTTTCGTTCAGTTTTTCATCTAACCGAATAATTCCTTTATCAATTAATAATTTAAGTGTTGGAATTGCTGATTTCTCGTCTACAATTAAAGCTGCTTCTTCAACTGAAATGATTTCACGCAATTTCAACGCTTCAAAAACTAAGAATTCATAATCATTTAGCTCTTCAATTGTTTCATAATTTGGATTAATTAATCGAACAAAAGTTTGAGATTCTAATTTTAATGCAGAAGGAAAAGCATTTCGAAAAACATCGCCCAGTGAACACATATAATAATTCGCCATCCATTCCCAAAAATTAATTTGCGTTTGCGTCACCAAAGGTTCATCATCCAAAAAAGCATGAATCGCCTTTGTTTTGTATAATTCTGGCGCATTTTGATGAATAGAATGTACAATTCCTGTATATAATTTTTGCGTTCCGAAAGGCACGGAAACACGCTGACCAACTTTAATTTGCTGTAAATCAATTTCAGAAAGATGGTATGTAAATGTTCCATTTAATGAAAGTGGTAAAATAATTTCGGCAAAATAATTCGTTGTCATTTTATATGATTAAAAACGCAAGTTAAACATTTTTTTGTGTTAAGAATGAAGATTACAATTGCTTAAAATTTCACAAATTATTAATATTTCATTTTCAGATAGTTTGAAGAATTAATACTAATTTTAAGAGAATTCAAAAACTATCATTATGTTACATGCCATTTTAGATCAGATTTCGGAATCGGAAAAACCAATTATAAAAATCATTTTCAGAAATGATGATACGCGTGTTGTTGCTTTTGGACTAAAAAAAAGTTTGAAATTAATCGATCATCAATTACCTGTAAATGCAAAAATTTTAATGCTGAAAGGTGAAATAGAAATTGATTCAAAAATTGAGATTGTCAATTTAAAAGAATTTGACGAATATATTCTTCCTCCAAAAGTTATTCATCAAGTGACTTCCTTACAAGATTCGATGATGTTGGTTATTCTAAATTTTAATAAAAAAAGTTTTTAAAATATAGTTAAACTCTATTTATTTACACTATAAAAAACTTTATATTTATGATTATTAATTTATCAAAATATGAAACTACTTTTCTCATTAACTACTCTCCTTACCTTAGCCCTATCTTCTTGCAGTACAAGTATTAAACACGATCGATTATTTACTGGAACGATTGTGAGAGATTGTACAGGAACTTACATTCGTGTTGATGACAAAGAGGATTATTTGGTTTGTAACAATGAAATATTTTCAGACAAAAAAGAAGGTGAAACCGTGAGTGTTATTTATGATTTTGAAAAAACATGCAAAGAGTTAGAAAATAAAGCAACTTGTATGATGTATCATGAACATAAAGGCAAGATTAGAATCAAGAAAAATAATAATTAATCAAAAAATCCACTCAAATTGAGTGGATTTTTGCTTTATATAAAATACGATTATTTCGATTTTTTACGACGCTCTAATTCTTTTTCAATCAGCATCAATTCGCGTCCTGTTTGTCCTGCAACAGAAGTGTTTTCTTGTGCTCGACGAACCAAGTAAGGCATTACTTCTTTGATTGGCCCGTAAGGTAAATATTTTGCAATATTGTATCCTAAATGCGCCAAGTTGAATGAAATATTATCACTCATTCCAAATAATTGTCCAAACCAGAAATTTGGATTATTTTTCTCAATTCCGTTTTCGTTCATCAATTTGATTAACAATTCGCAACTTTCTTCGTTGTGCGAACCTGCGAATAAACCAAAACGCTCGTGATGAGAAGCAATAAATTCTAACGCTAGATTATAATCTCTATCCGAAGCTTCTTTGTTTGGTTGAATTGGAGATGGATAACCTTCGGCTTGCGCACGTGCACGCTCTTTCTCCATATATGCTCCACGCACAATTTTGAATCCTAAGAAATATCCTTCGCGCTCTGCTTTTGCATGCATTTCTTTCAAATAAGCCAAACGATCATGACGATACATTTGCAACGTATTCCAAACTAATGCACGTTTTGTGTTATATTTCACCATCATTTCGTCAGTCAAATCATCTGCAGAACCTTGCATCCAAGTTTCTTCTGCATCTACCATGATATTAACATCCAAATCATATCCTTTTTGACATACTGCCTCGAAACGTTGACGAATATTAGCCCAAGATTTTTCTTCTTCTGCAGTTAACGTTTGTTTCTTCCCTACTTTTTCAAATAATTCGATTCGACCAAATGCAGTTGGTTTAAATACTACAAATGGAATTGATTGATTAGATTTTGCTAAATCAACCAAGTGTAACATAACGTCACGAACTTCGTCAAATTGTTTTTCTTCTGTTAATCCTTCGATAGAATAATCTAAAATAGAACTTACGTGATATTTAAATAATTCATTTGCGACAACCACACCTTGTTCTGCCGTTTCTCCTCCTACAAATTGTTTGTAGATTGTTTCACGAATTACAGGTTTTACGAATGGGATATCTACCGCAAATGGTAAATTAAAAAACTTAGTTCCAAAACTTGTCAATGCGGGGCTTCCGATTAACTTGTATAAGTAATACGCTTTCTTTAAATCTTTATCTGATTTCGATTCGAAAGCAAACTGTGTATTGTCGAATAAAGACATGTGAGTTAACTATTTTTTGTGTTAATATAACGTTACAAATTTATAATTAAAACCTGATTAAACTAAAAAAACCTACAAGAAATTCTTGTAGGTTTTTGATATATTTTAAAGATTGCAAATAGTTGCCTATTCTTATCCTTTTTTAGCGTATTTGCTTCTGAATTTGTCGATACGTCCTGCAGTATCAACCAATTTAGTTTTACCTGTGTAAAATGGGTGAGATGTAGAAGAAATCTCCATTTTGATTAATGGGTACTCTACTCCGTCAACAACTAATGTATCTTTAGTATCAGCACAAGATTTTGTGATGAACACATCTTCGTTAGACATATCTTTGAATGCTACCAAACGGTAATTTGTTGGGTGGATATCTTTTTTCATTTTTTTAATCTTCTTTGTTAACTTTATTGGAGTGCAAAGATAATATTATTTACAGAATGTTACAATCAATTTTATTGAAAAAACATTTAAAACAATACATTAAGCAAATTTAATTTCGAGTGTAATGGGCTTCTTAAAATTAAACCTGCACTTCTTGTACACATTTTTCGTGGTGCAAATATAAACATTTTAGTAATTCGTACAAATATTTTTGGTGAATCTATTCATAAAAATCTATTTTTTATCTTTGTCCATCTACAATAAAACCTATTATTTGCTGTTTAAACTTATATAATGAATCATAATTTTATGAACGTAAAAACATTAATCGCCGGACTTGGTATTGCTTCTTTGATTGGTTTTCAATCTTGTCGCGATGATTTTGACTATGATCCAATTAGTTCTGAATTGCGCTTTAGCAAAGATACCGTTTCCGTAGATACCGTATATAATTTCTCTAAATCTGAAACCTATCTGCTTAAAATTTATAATCCTGAGAATGATGATCGCGTGATTCCAAAAATATATTTGACACGTGGAAATAATTCATTTTTCAATATAAATGTAGACGGAAAAGCAGGAACAAGTTTCGAAAATGTGCCGATTCGCAAAAAGGATAGTTTATTTATTTTTGTTGAAGTAAATGCTCAAGAAGCGCCTCTTAATCCGCTTTACGATGACGAAATTAACTTTAAAACAACCAATTCTTCTAAAAAAATCAAGTTACTTTCTTGGATAGAAAAAGCTAAAATTCATACAAAAGATGCTACAATTTCTTCTGCAAATTGGAATATGGACGAAGCCCAAGTAATTGACGGAAATTTAACTATTACAAGTGATTTAACAATTGATAAAGGTGCAAAAGTTTATTTCAAAAAAGGAGCAAGTTTAACAGTTGGAAACAATGCAAAACTTACTGTAAATGGAGCTTTGAATGAAGAAGTGAAATTTCGTTCAGCTCGTCATGATAATAAATACGATTCGATTCCTGATCAATGGAACAAAATCGAACTAGCTCCAAATAGTACATCAAAAATCAATTATGCAAAAATTATTGGTGCAGATACTGGTTTACACGTAAATAATTCGAAATTAGATATTAGTAATGCTAAAATTGTTAATAATCAATCGTATGGAATTTTAGCAACAAACGCTACAATTACAGGTTACAACTTGGTGATGAATAATAGTAATTTGGCAACTTTAGCAATAGAATATGGTGGTTCGTACGAATTTTATCATTCTACTTTTGCCAATTATTACAATTTTGCGACAAGTGCTGGTCCAGCTTATTCGCTTTTCTTGAGGAACGAAAACAATGATAAAAATGTTTCGGCTTTGACAAAAGCAACGTTCGGAAATTGTATTATATATAATGAACGCACGCCAAATGCTATTTTATTGGATAAAAAAGATGGTGCGGCTTTCAATTATTTATTTGACACCAATGTTATTCACAATGCGGATACTTCAGTATTAAATGTGACAACTGCGCCAAATTTCTTGGCAAGTATTACGTTAGATCCGATGTTTGAGAATACAAATTATTTCGCAAATAAATTAGCTGTGAAAAATGAATCACCTGCTAAAGGGAAAGGAAAAATATCTTTTGCGCAACAATATCCGTTAGATTATAACGGACAACCTCGAGGAACAACTCCTACAATTGGAGCATTTCAATAAAATAAATAAGGTCGAGTAAAACTCGACCTTATTTATTTATTATTTAACTGAACAGATACTTTTCCTTTAAAATCATCTCCTTTAAAATTGATTCTATAACTTTTATAAGATTCTAAATGAATAGATTCTTTTTTATTCATTTTTCCTTTCGAAGCACTACCTATTTGAGTTAATTCTTTTCCTGTATAATCTACAATCGAAAAATCCATTAAACCATTTTTTTGTTTCACTTCATAATCTAATTCAAGTTCTATATCTTGATTTGTTTTCAAGAAATAATAAACTTCTCCTTGCATTTGTGTAAAGTCCAAAACGATTTGATTATTATTTCGTCTAATCACTTTTGTTGCTGAATATGTTGTTCCTTCTGTTTTATAAATTCCATCAATACTCAAATATCTTGACGCATTCGTTGACACATTCGAAACAGTTGAAATTGTAATACAAGATTGCACCAACATCACTGCAAAACACAATAAAATAAATTTTCTCATAACATCATATCTTTACTATTAAGATGCATGTTTTATAAAAAAGTTACAACAAAGATTTAAATTCTATTCGTTATTTCTCGTACCAAAACACCAACAACTCCTAAAATAACCACCTCATCATTTTCGTGTATTTGAACACAATCTTTGTAATTTAGATTTATCGCAATCAGTTTATTGTTTATTTTATCAAAGCGTTTCAACGTATAATCTTCATTATTAACAGAAACAATAATATCATCGTGATGCAACGGAATAAGATCTGTCCGAATCACCAAAATATCATTTTTTTGATAAACAGGATACATCGAATCTCCACCAACGACAATCAAAAAAGTAGATTCGGGATGCGTTAAATAACGTTCGTCCAAACTTATTCTATCGTCCACAAAATCTTCTGCAGGTGAAGGAAATCCAGCATTTACATGACCAAAATTCGGAATATATTTTTTCTCACCATCTGTATTTATAACAAAAAGGTTGAGTTCTTTGTCTAACATTTTTATCTCTCCATTCATTTTTTCTATCGTTTAATACACCACCAACAAATCTTTCCACTTGGTTGTATAACAAGGTGATAAATTATTTTGACGCATTTTCCACGTTTTATTCAAATCTTGCGAAGCTAATTTTATTTTTGCCGCACCAAATTTTTTGTTCAACAAATCGATGACTTTCATCAAATCTGGGTGATTTGGATTTTCTTCTTCAAAAAGCGATAATTGTTTTTGATCTGACGAAACAATTCCAGACACCACTACTCCAGCCTTTTTGTACTCATAACCATCTTTATAAATTTGCTCAAACGCTTTAATTGCAAATTTGGACAACGTTATACTTGAATTCGATTCGTAAGGTAAATGGACCGAAATTGTACGGTAATATTGTGGTTTATTTCTATCAAAATTATTGGTCTGAATAAAAACTGTAACCAAATTGCAAGAAGAATTCTGTTTCCGAAGTTTCTCTGCACACGAAACCGCAAAAGTAGCAACACGCTCTTTTACATATTCAAAATCGTTGGTATATTCTTCAAAACTACGCGTCGTTGCAATACTTTTCTTTGCCGAAATCGCTTCTAAATCTAACACCGCTTCACCTAACAAATCTTTTTTCAAACGCAAACCTACTATCGAAAATTCTTTCCGAAGAAAATCATCTTTTAATTGTACAAAATCCAACGCTTTATTGACACCGATCATTCTCAAACGTCGCGACATTCGTCGACCAATTCCCCAAACATCTTCAATATTTAACCATTTTAACGCTTTATGGATTTGTTCTTGAGTCTGAATAATATAAACCCCTTGATGAACTTCTGGAAATTTTTTCGCAATATGATTCGCTAATTTCGCCAAGGATTTTGTTGGAGCAATTCCTACACAAACTGGCAATTTTGTAAATTGATATATTTTAGATTTGATTTCTAATCCGTAATTTTTCAAATCAAAACGATCAAATCCATTCAATTTTAAGAAACATTCGTCTATCGAATAAATTTCCTGATCAGGCGAATACAACGATAAAATCGACATTACACGATTGCTCATATCCGCATATAATTGATAATTTGACGAAAAAACTTTGATTTTTTTCTGTTCAAAAATACGTTGAAATTGATGCGCAGGCGCACCCATTGGAATTCCAGCTAACTTTGCTTCGGCAGAACGCGAAATTACACAACCATCATTATTAGACAATACTACAATTGGCTGATGAAGAAGCTTCGGTTGAAAAACACGATGGCAACTGGCGTAAAAATTATTACAATCTATCAATGCGAACATAATACAAAGTTGAGAAGTTAAAACGCCACATTGTGTCATCGAAAATGTTAAATTATTCAAAAATAAAAAACCACTCAAATGAGTGGTTTGTATTCTTATTTAATTTTATATTTTTTATGCAAATCTTTTATTACAACAGCTGGTTCATAAACCGTTTGAAATTTTATCGGTTTACTGTTTTTGAAATATTGTACTTTCAGCCACGTATCATTATTATCTAACTTTGTATAGCTGTTACTTTTTTCCAAAACTTTATCGTTCACCGTACTTAAAATTGCAAAATAATCAAAATTATTACGCTGACCAATTTCTGCTGCTCTCAACAAAGCATAGTCAAACGTTTTGTCTTTTTTATTGTATTCGTTTCCATCAAAACTAACAATATAGGTATCATTGTTCACCTTTTCTTCGGTATAACCGCCTGTACCATTATCTTTTTGGTATGCAACAGCCTTGCTGTTATGACAACTTGCTAAAGCAAAAATGAAAGCTCCAGCACATAAAATTTGAGTTAATTTTTTCATATCATTATAATTGGTTATTGAGCTTTAACAAAAATTGTTCCTTTTAAGATATGTTTTTGATATTTCTAAATATTTTCTTAACAAATTATTTTTGAATAAAATACTTTGTTATAAACATTTCTGATTAACAGTGTGTTTTTTAAACATTTAAAATCAATTTTGGCACAACATATTTAACATTCTATTAACTCATTGATTCTAATAAAAATCATTTAAGTTTTAATGCTTTATCTGATAAACTCACCTATTTTTGTAAATCAATTATAAGTAATGAGTAAATTAGAAAAATATCTATTTTCTACCAGAACCATGACGGTCTTGCTATTCATCTACGCAATCGCCATGGGTTATGCCACTTTCATTGAAAATGACTACGATACGGCTACTGCAAAAGCTGTTATTTACGAGGCAAAGTGGTTTGAGGTATTAATGATTTGGTTGATCGTTTTGTTCTTAATGAATATCAAACGATACCGATTATGGTCAAAGGAAAAATTGCCTTTATTGGTTTTCCACTTAGCATTTTTGTTTATTTTTATTGGAGGAGGAATTACTCGTTACATCAGTTTCGAGGGTGAAATGCCTATTCCAGAAGGAGGAACAAGTAACGAAATTACATCGTACAAATCTTATTTCAAGATGATGGTTGATGATGGTACACAACGTTTGGCGTATGACAATCATCAATACAATATGACGTATTTTGACAGAAAAGATAGTACAAGTTCTTTGTTCCGTAGACACTTTGAAGGTGAATATCAGTTCAAAGATAAAGTCATTAAATTAAAAACTTTTGATTACGTACCTCACGCTTTAGATACGGTTGTAAGAAAAAAAGAAGGAATTAATGTTTTAGAAATCGTGACAGTTGGACAAGCTGGACGTAATTCTGTTTTCATCAGAAATGGTGAAATAAAAAGTGTTAATGGAACTTTAGTTTCGTACAATAGACCGCAAGATGGTGCGGTACAAATTACTGGAGAAGGAGAAAATTTGGTTATCAAATCGCCTTTCGAAGGAGAATATGTACAAATGGCTGGACAACAAGTTGGACAAATTACAGACATGCAAAAATTGCAAGAAGGTGCTGGAAAAGTTGAATTTAATGTTCCTGCTCCATTAAAACTACGTTCGTTATATACAATCAACGGAGCGCAATTTGTAGTTCCAAATCCGGCTTTCAAAGGTGAAGTTTTATATAGACAAGGTTCTAAATTTAAAGCAGAAGAAAAGAATCTACCTGGTGCAATTAGAGCCGAAGTTATTGTTGGTGATAAACGCGATACAGTGACAATTGTTGGTGGAAAGGGTGTCACAAATTATTCTGCTGATGTACAAATTGACGGAATGAATATTTCGTTAGGTTACGGTTCTAAATTAGTAAAAGTTCCATTTAGCATTCGTTTAGATGACTTTATTTTAGATCGTTATCCTGGTTCTACAAATCCTTCTTCTTTCGAATCTAACATTACAGTTATCGACGAGGGAAAAGAAACAAAACATCACATTTATATGAACAATGTAATGGATTATAAAGGTTACCGTTTCTTCCAATCGAGTTATTTTCCAACGGAAGACGGAACTATTTTACAAGTTAACCAAGACTGGTGGGGGACTAACATTACCTATTTAGGATACTTCTTATTATTTGGAGGAATGTTTGTTTCATTATTCTGGAAAGGAACTCGTTTTACGCAATTAAACTCTCTATTAAAAAGTTTACATACCAAAAAAATAAATATTTTACTTCCATTATTTTTACTTTCTGGATTAGCATTTGCTCAAAATCCAAGTACTACTGATGGAGGAAAAAATGGACATCAAAAAATTCAGACTGATTCGGAAAAAGGGAACGTTCATTCATCAGAGCACATTGGTAGTTTTTCTACAAAAATGGCTGATGGAGATGAATTAGCGAAGAATGTAAAAATTCCTGACGAACACGCTGATAAATTTGGTCATTTACTTACACAAGATATCGAAGGACGTATAAAACCTCTTAATACACAAGCTTTAGAAATCCTTAGAAAAGTTTATAAAAAAGATAAATTCCACGGATTATCTGCCAATAAATGGTTTATTTCTTTGCAATTAGACCCTGCTTATTGGGTAAATGCTCCGATGATTGAAGTTGGAGATAAAGGAGGAGATCGTTTAAAGAAAATTACAAGCGCAAACGAAGATGGTTACACATCTTTAATGAATTTGATCGATCCAAAAACGACTCGTTTTAAATTAGATAAAGCCTATAACGAGGCATTCTCAAGAAAACCTTCAGAGCGTTCTAAATTTGATGAGGAAGTAATTAAGGTTACAGAGCGTTTCAATATTTTAGATCAAACTGCAAAAGGATATCAATTAAAAATAATTCCAGTTCAGAATGATCCTTCAGAGCGTTGGACTTCTTGGATTTATCAAACACAAGAAAATCCTGTAGAAATCGATACAATGGCACTTGGAATGATTAGTGTTTATTTTAACATGGTTTCGAAAGGATTAGAAAATGGTAATTGGACGCCTGCAGATAATGCGGTAGATTATATCGATAAATACCAACAAAAATGGGGTAAAAATGTTGTGCCTTCTCCAACAAAAGTTGAGATAGAAGTGTTATACAACAAATACAACGTTTTCTTTTGGGTGATGATTGCTTATTGTATGGTTGGTGGAGTTTTAATGATTTTATCCTTCATTCAGTTATTTTCAGAAAGCAAAGCACTTCATCGAATTATCAATGTTTGTTTGGGATTAATATTTATTGTCTTTATCGTACAAGCCGCAGGACTTGGTGTTCGTTGGTATTTAACTGGACACGCACCTTGGTCTAATGGTTACGAAGCCATTGTATTTATTTCATGGATTAGTGTTTTAGCTGGATTGTTATTATACAAAAACCGAAACGCATTTATTCCAACAACAGGAGCTATGGTTGCTGTAATTATGATGGGATTTGCACACGGAGGTTCTATGTTAGATCCACAAATTACACCACTTGTTCCTGTACTAAAATCATATTGGTTAATTGTACACGTTGCGATTATCGTTTCATCTTATGGTTTCTTTGGATTAAGTGCTATTTTAGGAGTTTTCTCATTAATTATCATGATGATTAAACCAAATAAAAAGATTGAAATTTCGCTAAAAGAAATGACTTACGTTTCTGAAATGTCATTAACAATTGGTATTTTCTTACTTACCGTTGGTACATTCTTAGGAGGTATGTGGGCAAACGAATCTTGGGGACGTTACTGGTCTTGGGATCCAAAAGAAACTTGGGCTTTCGTTTCTGTAATTGTTTATGCAGTTGTTTTACATATGCGTTTAGTTCCAGGATTGAGAGGGAAATTTGCCTTCAATGTTGCAGCAATGTGGGCTGTTTGGACAGTAATTATGACGTATTTTGGCGTTAACTATTACTTATCTGGATTACACTCATACGCAGCCGGAGATCCAATTCCAATTCCATTCTGGGTTCCTGCAACAGCAGTCGCAATGTTAGTTTTATCTATTGCAGCTTGGTATTTCCAAAACAAAGTTTACCACGTAAAATCAAAAAATTAATTTCTTTAAATATTATAAAATAAAAAAGCTCATCCAAAGATGAGCTTTTTTATTTTAACCTACTTTAACTTACAAATCATAACATTTTTTTTAAATTTGTTTAAAATAGTACGCAATGAAATATTTATTCATCGGATTTTTAGGGCTATTTATAGCTTGTAATGCGCAAGAAACTAAGAAAGTTTCTAAAAAGCAAACCATTCATCAAACAACAAAAACACCTCAAAAAGTGAACAAAATTTACGATTATACATTCAAAGATATCAATGATGACGATTTTAATTTCGCGGATTTGAAAGGAAAGAAAATCTTAATTCTTAACACAGCTTCAAAATGTGGTTACACACCTCAATATGATGCTTTAGAAAAATTGTATCAAGAATATAAAGATCAAGGTTTAGTTATTGTTGGATTTCCTTCAGACAATTTTGGAGGTCAGGAATTTGACAACAATGAAGAAATTGCAAGTTTTTGTAAATTAAATTATGGCGTAACTTTTCCTTTGATGTCAAAAAGTGATGTAATTGGAAAAAATCAAAATGAAATTTTCAAATTCTTAACAAAAAAATCATTGAACGGAAAATCTGATAATGATGTAAAATGGAATTTTACGAAATTTTTGATTAACGAAGACGGAACTTTAGAGGCTTCTTATCCATCAAAAGTAACTCCAGATTCAAAAGAAATAATAGATTGGTTAAATAAATAGTAAATGAAGTTAGATATTCTTGCAATTGGAGCTCATCCTGATGACGTAGAATTGGGATGTGGAGGAACACTTGCAAAAGAAATTAAAAACGGTAAAACAGTTGGTATTCTCGATTTAACAAAAGGAGAATTGGGAACTCGTGGTACTGATGAAACGCGCCGTGTAGAAGCAAATGATGCCAAAAACATTTTGGGAGTTGCTGTAAGAGAAAATCTTGGAATTCCTGATGGTTTTTTCTTGAATGATAAAGAAAATCAATTGAAAATTGTCGAAATCATTCGCAAATATCAACCTGATATTATTTTGAGTAATGCACCTCACGATCGCCATCCAGATCATGGAAAAGGTTCAGATTTAGTGAATACTGCTATTTTCTTATCGGGTTTACCAAAAATTGATAATGGATTACCAGCTTGGCGTCCAAAAAAGCACTTCCACTACATTCAATGGTTGCCTTTAGAACCTCATTTTGTAATTGATATTTCTGGTTTTGTTGATACAAAAGTGGAAGCTTGCATGGCGTATAAAACGCAATTTTTTGATCCAAATTCGAGCGAACCTCAAACACCAATTTCATCGAAGAATTTTACAGATTCTATCCGATATCGTGCATATGATTTAGGAAGATTAATCGGAACTGAAGGTGGAGAAGGATTTATTTCGCGAAGTTATATTGGCGTAAATAATTTAGATTCTTTAATTTAGAAATAAAGGTGTAAAAAACCTTTATTTTTTTGTCAAAATTATTTGCAAGTACCGATTAATAGGCTATATTTGCAGTCCAATTGAGAGATTAAATAAAAGTTAATTTCGCAATAAAAATGGTGATTGTAGCTCAATTGGTTAGAGCGCCGGATTGTGGTTCCGGAGGTCGTGGGTTCGAGACCCATCATTCACCCTAAAACTTTAGAATTAGTTTCAAAAGAAATTCAAACCAAATGGTGATT
>NZ_DINY01000047.1:21196-64359 GCF_002426075.1 Empedobacter sp. UBA5528
GTTCGAGACCCATCATTCACCCATATTAAATCTCAATTTCAATAGAAGTTGAGATTTTTTAATTGAATTAATATCAAAACTTGGGAGCAATGCAAAAATTTGTGATAATCTGAATAAGAAAAAAGCTCTATCTCTAACTTCTTACAATTGCATTCTAAAGCTTTTTAATTTTTGGATTAGGAGTCAGGATTCTTGGTTATTTTAAATTATATTTTTATGGATAAAAAAAATAAGAATGATTTTTAGTTTGATTCTTCGTTGTAAATTTACCAAAACATTCAAAATGAAAAAATCATCAATATTCTTAGGAATGATTGCTTTTGCTGGAGTTTTAAGCTCTTGTTCAACTCAAAAAACAGCAGCAGAATCAACTCAAACCTCAATAGAAATGACAAAAGATTACGCTTTTCAATATTATGCTCAAGTTCCATTAACAACAGATATTTCGCATTTAACAAAAAACGAAAAAGAGATTTTACGTTTGATGTTCAAAACGGCAGATATTATGGACGATTTATTTTGGCAACAAGCTTATGGTGCTAAAATAGATTTGATGGACGAAACGAAAGGTGAAGCCAAAGAATATGCAAAAATAAACTACGGTCCTTGGGATAGATTGAATAACGAAACGCCTTTTATAAACGGTATTGGAGCAAAACCTGCTGGTGCAACTTTCTATCCAATTGATATGACGAAAGAGGAATTTGAACAAGCAAATATCAAAGATGGTAAATCTCCTTACTCAATTATTCGTCGTAATCGTGAAGGAAAATTATATTCGATTCCATACCACGAAAATTTCAAAAATCAATTATCAAAAGCCGCTGAATATTTAACAAAAGCATCAGAATTAGCAGAAGATGCTGGGCTTAAAAAATATTTAAAATTACGTGCTGCAGCTTTGATAAGCGATGATTTTTATGCAAGTGATTTGGCTTGGATGGATATGAAAAATGCAAATATTGATATGGTGGTTGGTCCGATTGAAAATTACGAAGATCAATTGTTTGGATATAAAACTTCATATTCTGCATATATTTTAGTAAAAGATATTGAATGGTCGAAAAAATTGGCAAAATTCGTTCAATATTTACCAGAATTACAGAAGAATTTACCTGTTTCTGCAAATTACAAAAAAGAAATTCCTGGAACTGATTCGGATCTTAATGCGTATGATGTGGTGTATTATGCGGGAGATTGTAACGCTGCTGGAAAAACAATTGCGATTAATTTACCAAATGATGAAAAAGTTCAACTAGAAAAAGGAACGCGCCGTTTGCAATTAAAAAATGCTATGAAAGCGAAATTTGATAAAATTCTTGCCCCAATTGCAACTGCTTTGATTGATGAAAGCCAACAGAAAAACATCAAATTTGATGCATTCTTTTCTAATGTGATGTTTCACGAAGTGGCGCATGGTTTAGGAATCAAAAATACAGTAAATGAAAAAGGTTCTGTCCGCGATGCTTTAAAAGAAGCTAATTCAGCTTTAGAAGAAGGAAAAGCTGATATTCTTGGTTTGTATATGGTGAATCAATTGTTGAAAAAAGGTGAATTGACAGGAACACAAGAAGATTATTTTGTGACTTTCTTGGCTGGAATCTTACGTTCAGTTCGTTTTGGAGCAAGTTCTGCACACGGACAAGCAAACATGATTGCGTTTAACTATTTTGCTGAAAATGGAGCTTTCGAAAAAACTACAAATGGACGTTACAGAGTAAATGTAGCTAAAATGGAAAAAGCAATGAATGGTTTATCAGAATTAATTTTGACACTTCAAGGAAATGGAGATTATGATGGTGTAAAAAAATTATATGCTGATAAAGGAATTATTCACGACGATTTACAAAAAGATTTAGATGTCTTGAAAACAAAAAACATTCCAGTTGATGTTGTTTTTGAACAAGGTCCAAAAATGTTGGGATTGTAAAAATAGATTCAATAAAAAAGCTTTCTCAAAATTGAGAAAGCTTTTTTGTTATTCATATAATTTCGTAGCAAAATCCTTCATCGGATTTCTAACTTTTTTCATTGGCGCTAGCCAATCTTCACTGTCTCTGTATCCCAAAGGAAGCATTAAAACGCTTCGCATTCCTTTTTCTTTCAAATCAAGTAAATCATCCAATTCAGCATTATCAAAACCTTCCATAGGCGTACTATCAATTTTCAATTCTGCAGCTTGAGCAAGAGCAAAACCTAATCCAATGTATGCTTGACGAGCAGTATGTGCAAAATTTTCTTCAGAAGTTTGAGGCAAATAAATTCCTTTCAATTTATCTGTATATGAACCAAAACGACCTCTTGGCAAATCTCTCTCATCCGTTGTATAATCGTAAATTGCATCTATACGATCTTCTGTATAACGATCCCAAGCTACAAAAACCAATAAGTGTGAACAGTCTAGAATTGCTTGCTGATCATAAGCAATCGGAACAATTTTTTGTTGCAATTCTTTGTTCTTAATAACCAAAATTCTGAACTGTTGCAAACCTGATGAAGTTGGTGCTAAACGAGCTGCTTCAACAATTTTTTTAACGTCTTCTTCTTCAACAATTAAAGACGGATCATATTTTTTTGTGGCGTAACGCCATTTCAAATCATCTATTAAAGACATAATTACTTATTTAAAATCTTTCTAAAAATACATCAAAAAAGTAATCGACCAACCAAAAAATATGCTAAAATTTATGTTATTTATCTTGTTTCCATTCCAAAAAATAACTTCCTGTTGCATTCATAGAATTCCAACGAACTTGATAATCACCTTTTGTCAAATCAACTGTAAAATTTTCTTCTTTCGAATTTGTAAGTTGACGATTAAACACAACTTCATTATTTTGATCGACAATTTCAAAATTCATTTCGCCTTCTAATTTGATATTCGAATGAAAATTAACAGTTAAGCTTTTCGAAATGTTTAACTTGATATAACTCGTTCCAGAAGCATCTTCAAACTTCGCTTTTGTCCAATTATCGCCATTCGAATTCGACCATTTCGAATCTCCTACTCCTTTGTCAAAAAAAGTTCCTTGAGATTTGATATTTGGGTTATCCACTTTTCTATAAAAATTATTCGAATCTACATCTGCATTAACTTTTACTGTTATACATGATTGTAACGAAATCATTGCAATAATAAATGCTATTTTTTTCATATTAGTTTTTCTTTTACTAAATAGATGCAGCATTTTGAAAAAAGTTACAACAAACAAATATTTTTAAATCATTTTTGATATGCGTAACTTTCGCAAAATATTCTGATGAACGATACTACAACTCAATTTTTGCAAGAAAACTTTACTCAAAAAGCAATTGAAAGTTTAACTCAACTTTCAGGAGGAGGTTCGTCTCGAGTTTATTCGAGATTTTTTGATCAAAATCAGCCGTATATTTTGGCTGAAAGCTCTAATATCGAAGAAAATAAAGTGTTTATTCAGTTTTCATTAGATTTAAAAAAAGTTATCAATAATATTCCAGAAATTGTTTCAGTTTCAGAAGATTTCACGACCTATGTTCAAACAGATTTAGGCAACGAAACATTGATGAATGTTGTCTTGAATAATTTCGAAAAAGCAAAACCTTATTATTTTAAGACTTTAGAAAAATTAGCAATTGCTCAAATTCAAGGTGTAACTAAAATCGATTTTAATCACACTTTTTCATATCCAAAATTAGATAAAACATTAATTTTAAGAGATTTATTTCAGTTTAATTTTTACTTTTTAGATGTCTTAGCAATTGATTACAATGCAGGAAAATTAATCAAAGATTTTGATCGTTTTGCGTCTCAATTTGATAAACTTTCGCCACAAGGTTTTGTGTTCAGAGATTTCCAAACGCGCAACATTATGATTCATCAAAACGAACCTTATTTTATCGATTATCAAGGCGGTTTGTATGGACCTGTTGTCTATGATTTGGTTTCGTTAATTTGGCAAGCAAAAGCCAATTTACCATTTGAATTTAAGAAGGATTTGTATGAATTTTATTACCAAGAATTAACCAAACAAATTCCGACTTTGGTTCCGATAGATTTTCGTCAATCGTACGAATATTGTGTAGTTGCTCGACTTTTACAAGTTTTAGGAACATATGGTTTGAGAGGAATTATTGAACGAAAAAAACACTTTTTAGAAAGTATTTCGTTTGGGATTAAAAACTTGGAATCAATAATCGATTATCCTATATTACAAAATTATCCAGAATTAAAACATATTATAAAAATCCTTGTTCTTCCAGAAACGTTAGAACGCATAAATCATAAAATAAATGGCTAAATTAAATATCAACGTTCGTAGTTTTTCGTACAAAAAAGGAATTCCAACCGATCCAACTGGAAATGGTGGTGGTTTCGTTTTTGATTGTCGTGGAATTCTAAATCCAGGTCGAATTCAAGCGTATAAAACACAAACAGGACGCGACGAAGAGATTAAAAAATACTTGGAAACAGAAACTAAAATTGCAGTTTTTTTAGAAGGTGTTTTTCAAATTATTGACATTTCGATCGAAGATTATTTGCAGCGTGGTTTCGAGAATTTAGAAATTAATTTTGGTTGTACAGGTGGACAACATCGATCAGTTTATTCTGCTGATGCGACTGCAAAACATATTCAAGAGAAATTTCCAGAAGCACAAGTTACGTTACATCATGTTGTGCAAGAAGAAAAAAATTGGATAAACGAGGCATATTAATATGAAAGCAATGATTTTTGCAGCGGGTCTTGGGACTCGTTTAAAACCATTTACTAACAATCATCCCAAAGCTTTAGCAGTTGTAAATGGAAAACCTCTTTTGCAACGAAATATCGAATATTTGAAATCTTTCGGAATTAATGAAATCGTGATTAACGTGCATCATTTTGCAGATCAAATCATTGAGTTTTTAGAAGATAATAATTATTTCGGAATTGAAATTACTATTTCAGATGAAACGGATCAAGTTCTTGAAACTGGTGGTGGTTTGGTTAAAGCAAAAGCTAATTTCGAGGAAGATTTTTTGGTGATGAATGTGGACATTTTAACAGATCTAAATCTTGATAAATTTATCAAAGCACATCAAGAAAACAAAGCGTTAGTAACGTTAGCAGTTTCTAATCGAAATTCGTCTCGTAAACTATTTTTCAATGAACAAAATGAGTTAAAAGGTTGGCGAAATCTGAAAACGGAAGAAGAAATAAAAGCTGTAGATTCTTTAGACAATTGCAAAGATTTAGCTTTTAGTGGAATTCATGTTATTTCTCCTACTTTATTTTATAAAATTACGGAGAAAGGTAAATTTTCTATTATGAAAGTCTATATGGATTTAATGCAAACTGAATCTATCATTGGTTTTGATCATTCTGGCGGAATTTTAATCGATGTTGGTCGACCAGAAAGCGTGTTAGAAGCAGAACAATATTTTAAATAGAAAACAAAAAACTCAATTCAATGGATTGAGTTTTTTTATGCAAAAAGTTTACATATCTTAGACAGAATGAAATACATTAATTATTTTATCTATTTAACTATTGTTGTAGTGATAATTCTCGCTTCAATACTTTACTTTTCTTTCAAAAATAAAGTTGGAAAGATTCTGCAAAAATAAATTACAATAAAAGCTTAGTTTTGATTAAGAAAGGATTCAAAGATACTTATCCTTATGACGAACGTTTTTTAGAAATTTATGATACAGAAATTCAGGATAAATTGAAGGAATTGTAAAAGTAATTGCTCAAAAAAAATATCCATTTTTTTTAATTTCTAGACTTCGCTTGAAATAATATTTTCTGAATTTATTTTTAAAAATCAATAAAACTCGCCATCTACATAAAACCATTTGCCATTCTCTTGCACAAACCTAGAAAGTTCATCATGTTCGTAGATTTCACCTTGTTTGTCTTGGTAATAAGCTCTAAATCGAACTTTATTATCTTTAGCAAAAACAATTTCTAACTTTAACCATTTATTCGATTTTGCCCAATCTTCGATATCACTAAAATCATTATCTTTTTGCGTAGAAGAATGTGTTGTATCAACTAAATATTCAGGCAAAACCATTGCAAAAGCAGCGTAACGAGAACGCATCAACTCTTCGGGAGTTTTTGGCAATTCAATATTCAAATGAAAAGGTTCGCAACAAGTTGCATATACTTTTCCAGAACAACAAGGACAATTCATTTTATTCTTTATTTTTTGCAAAGATACTGTTTACTTGTCTTTGTGGTAATGATAATGATCCTGAATCACCACTTGAATAAAATCAATATTTCCTAAACCATCACTTTTCACCTCCATTATTTCCTCCAGTTTTCGCGTTAATTTTAATAAAATATCATAATTATTATTGTTTAATGCAGACGTAAAATTTTCTTTTACAATATTAATATCACGATCAGACAGGCGATAAACTTCGGGAAAACGAATTTTATAGGTTTCAGAAACTTCAGCGAAAATAGTTTGTGATAAAGCTAATTTCGGATTCAAATCAATCAAACATGTATTCGCAACAATATCACCTAAACGTTGACCATTTTTATTTATAATCATCGTTATCAACGCGATAAGTCCAGTAAATAAAAACAATTCGACACTTCCAATTACCCAACGCAAGAAATAATCAAAATTATTGGCACGATTTCCGTCCATTCGTATTACACGAATTTTCATAATCCATTTTCCAATTGTTTGCCCTTTCATTAAAATCTCGAGAACCAACGGATAAAGTAAAAATATAAAACCTATTATACTATAAATTCCCATACGAAACCATTCGTCTCTATTCGGAATAAACTCAGAGAAATAATACATACCGTAGACTAATATGATTCGGATAATCATATCGATGATATACGCAAGCAAACGTTTTCCAAGTGGTGCAATATTATAAGCAATTTGCACGTTTTGAGGTGTATTGACTAAAAGTTTATTCATATATTTGGTTCACTAACAACTACTCTACAATGAGAGAAGCGCATTTTATTGATAAAAATAAGTCTAAATGGTCTGATATTGAACATAATTTGAAAAATAAAATTGATGTTCATCCAGATATTTTAGCAAAAAACTACATCGAAATTACAAATGATTTGGCGTTTGCTCAAACTTATTACCCAAAAAGTAAGACAAAAGATTATTTGAACGAGTTAGCTTTATTTGCGCATCAGTCAATTTACAAAGATCAACGAACTTCTGGGAATCAATTTGTGCAATTTTTCAAAGAAGATGTGCCAAATGTAGTCTACAAAAATCACAAAATGTTGTTGTATTCATTCTTAATTTTTGCCTTAGCGGTTTTAATTGGCGTTTTATCATCGCATTTCGATCCAGATTTTACACGATTAATTTTAGGAAATCAATATGTAGACGAAACGTTAATGAACATCAAAAAAGGTGATCCTGCAGCAATTTACAAATCAGGAAGTCAGACTGGCTCTACATTAGCTATAACCATCAACAATATTCGTGTTGCTTTTTTTGCTTTTACATTAGGATTATTTTTCAGTATTGGATCAGGATATATTCTATTTTCGAACGGAATTATGTTAGGTGCATTTCATTATATGTTTTTCAAAGAAGGCGTTTTGGGAAAGGCAATGTCAGCAATTTGGATGCATGGAACAATCGAAATTTCGGTGATTATTATTGCTGGAGCTTGCGGATTAATGCTTGGAAATGGCTTTATGTTTCCAAAAACTTTATCGCGAAAAAAATCACTCACAATCAAAGCAAAAGAAGCGGTAATGATTTTATTAAGCACTGTTCCAATGTTTATTATAGCTGGATTTATCGAAGGTTTTATTACGCGTTTATATGATGTTAATATTGTATTGAGTTTATTGGTAATAATCCTTTCATTAATCTTAATTATTTGGTATTACATCATTTATCCGATTCAAAAAAATAGACAAAAAACTTTTTCGTTCAATCAAACTTTAGAATCGAATGAAACAATTTAGACTATTTTTTACATTTACATTATTATTAATTCAATTCGTTGTTTTTGCACAAGAAAAAACAGCAGAATTTAAAGCATTCAAAGAAAAATATGCTGGAAAAGAATTTGATTATAATGATGTTCCAAAACCTAAAAAAGAATTCGAACCTGGCTTTTTCTCAAAAATAATCGAAGGTATTTTTAGATTTCTCTCTTATTTACCTTGGGAAATCATTTTCTATTTTGTAATTGGATTATTCTTAATTTTTCTTGCCACACGTATTTACAAAAATGGTGGAATTCTTAAACGAAATTCGAAAAAATTATATGACGAATCTGATTTTGATTTTATCGAAGAAAATTTAGCCGAAGTTAATTTGAATTCATTAATCAATAAAGCAGAAACAGAACAAAATTTTGCTTTAGCAATTCGTTATTTGCATTATCAAAATCTACAAAATTTAGATAAAAAAGGTTGGATTGAATGGGATCCGAAGAAAACAAATCAACAATTTATCAATCAAATAAAAGACGAAAAATCAAAGATTTTATTCAATCAAAATACTAAAATTTTCAATCAAGTTTGGTTTGGAGAATTTAAAATTGATGAAAATAAATACCACGAATTCAAGACAAATTTCAATCAGTTTAACCAATATTTAGCCTCATGAAAAAGAAATTAGGTATTCTATTAGGCGCTATTTTATTGATCGGAATTTTTATATTTTCTTTCTCAAAACTTCGTTATAAGCTTCCTAAATCATGGAATGTAAGCCTTTATCAAAATAGTAAAGATCCGTACGGATTATTTATTATGCACGAAGAACTTGGGAAGTTATCTAATGGGAAAATGAAAGATTTGGAAAAACTTTCTGAATTAAAAATTGATCCTAAAAAAGCAAAAGATTATGCAGTTGTTGTGCTCGGTTCTGAAATTTATTTTGATACAGTTTCTAAAAATTTATTGAGCAAAATTGCCGAAAATGGTGGAATTGTGATGATTGCAGATTATTATGACAATTTTGGTGATGACACAAATGGAAAAGAAGATATTAACGAAGAAACGTATTCTACAGATACGCCAACAACTGATTCTACGGAATCTGAAGAGAATATCTTGTACAATCAGACAATAAATATTAATGATAATTTTGAACTTAGAACAAATAAATTGTTCAAAATAAAGAAGAAAAAAGAAATCGAACATCACTATTTTAGCGATATCACAAATGATTCTGAAATTTTTGGAACAATTACTTATAAAGATAAGGCTTACCCAAATTATTTAAAAATCAAACCAAAAAATTATAAAGGTTATTATTTATATCACGCAGAACCGCTTTATTTTACCAATTATTATTTGTTAAATGAGGACAGTTATTTCTATGCTAAATCAGTTTTAGAACCACTGAAAGGGAAAACTATTTTTTGGTACAATACCTCGAAAACTTATGCAGGAAGTTCATCAATGATGCGTTTCATAATGAGCGAACCAGCTCTAAAAGCTGCTTGGATTACGTTATTGGTTTTACTTTTCTTCTTTTTAATTTTTAGAAGCAAACGCGAACAACGCATCATTCCAATTTATACCAAAGAAGAAAATCATACCGTCGAATTTGCTAAGACAATTTCCTCTTTATACCAAGAAAATGGCGAAGTAAAAGACATTGTTTCAAAGAAAATCGATTATTTTTTATACAAATTGAGAAAAACATTTTTAATCGAAACAGACGATATTACAAACAAACAATTCATTGAAATTGTTGCACAAAAAGCAAATTTGAGCCAAGAAGAATGTCTTGAAAAATTCACGATTCTGAAAAATATTTATCAAAAAAATCAACCAAATGAACACGATTTGAAAATTGTGTATCAAATCATCGAAAACTATAAACAAAAAGCAAATATCTAATGAGCGAAAATACATATCAACCATTCGAAAATAGAGTCGATTTTTCGGATGTACAACATAAAATGCAAACTGTAAAAAATGAATTGAAAAAGGTAATTGTCGGACAAGATGATATTATCGATCAATTAATTTTGGCTTTGCTTTCTAACGGACATTCTCTGATAGAAGGTTTGCCTGGAGTTGCCAAAACAATGATGGCAAAATTGTTGGCAAAAACGATAGATTCTGGTTTTAGTAGAATTCAGTTTACGCCAGATTTAATGCCTTCTGATGTGATTGGAACGTCTATTTTAAATTCTAAAATCAATGAATTTGAGTTCAAAAAAGGACCAATTTTTTCGAATATTATTTTAATTGATGAGATTAACCGTTCGCCTGCAAAAACTCAAGCGGCTTTATTCGAATCGATGTCAGAAAAACAAGTGACGGTTGATGGAACAACTTATCCTTTACAAGCTCCTTTTCTAGTTTTTGCAACTCAAAATCCAATCGAGCAAGAAGGAACGTATCGCTTACCAGAAGCACAATTGGATCGTTTTATGTTTAAGATTTATGTCAAATATCCTTCGTTAGAAAGTGAAATTGAATTATTGAAAGAACAACAAGAACGCAAAAATATTGACAAAGAAACGTTGGTAGAAAAAGTAATTTCAGGAAATGAAATTATTGAGTTCCAAGATCGCATAAAATCAGTTTTCGTACACGAAGCGTTGATTACGTATATTGCGACAATTGTTCATCAAACCAGAATCGATCAAACCTTGTATATGGGTGCATCGCCACGTGCTTCTATCGCGATTTTAGATGCTGCAAAATCAAATGCAGCGGTGAATGGACGCGATTTTGTGATTCCAGAAGATATCAAGCAAATTGCGCATACAATTTTGGGACACCGCGTTGTGATGGTTCCTGAAAAAGAGATGGAAGGTTTTACAACACAACATATTATTCAGCAAATTATTGATCGCGTAGAAATTCCTCGTTAATGAAATTTTTCAGAAGCTTATTTCTTACCAATCGCTTTTTTTATGCGGGATTATTCATTGCATTTTGTTATGTGATTGCATTTTTTCTATCTCCTATTTACATTATTGCAAAGATTTTGACACTTGTCTTTATCGTCAGTGTTATTGTCGAAATATTTTTGGTTTATATTCCTAAAACTTCCATTGAAGTTCTTCGAAATTATCCAGAACGACTTTCAAATGGTGATGAAAATGAATTGGAACTTTTCGTAACAAATCATTATCAATTCCCTCTAAATGTAAGGATTATAGAAGAGTTTCCTGTTCAATTACAATTAAGAGATTTTCAGTTTAGAAAACGATTTAAAAGTAGTCAAAATACTAAATTTGATTTCAAAATTCGACCAACAGAACGAGGTTCATATAAATTTGGATTAACAAATGTATTTATTTCTGTTTTTGGATTGATTGAGAAAAAGATCAAAATAAACGAACCAATTTCGATTGCTTGTTATCCTTCTTATTTGCAATTAAAACAGTTTCAATTATATTCTACCGCTCAGTTACAGAATCAATTTGGAATGAAAAGGATTCGAAAAATTGGAACAAATACAGAATTTGAAAATATAAAAAATTATACGATTGGTGACGAATATCGTTTAATCAATTGGAAAGCAACGGCAAAAGCAAATCGACTGATGGTCAATCAATTTCAGGAAGAAAAATCGCAGCCTGTTTATTCGTTAATTGACTTAGGGAGAACGATGCGAATGCCTTTTGATGGTTTAAAATTGTTGGATTATTCAATCAATTCTAGCTTAGTTGTCGCAAATATTTCACTTCAAAAAAATGAAAAAGCAGGTTTAATAACATTTAATAAAAGAATTCAAGATCACGTTGTTGCGGATAGAAAAAATCATCAAATGCAATTGATTTTGGAGAAATTATACAATGTACAAACTGATTTTTTGGAAAGTGATTTTGGACAATTGTATGCCTATATCAAACGAAAATTAACGCAACGATCGCTTTTATTTATTTATACCAATTTTGAAACAATTGATGGTTTGGAACGTCAATTACCATATCTGAAATTGATTAAAAAATCGCATGTTGTCGTTTTGATTCTATTTAAAAATTCGGAATTGAAAAAACTTAATCATCAGAAAGCAAAGACTACTACTGATATTTACGATCAAACAATTGCCGAAAAGTTTAATTACGACAAAGAATTAATCATAAATCGTTTGCATCAATTCGGGATTTTAACGATTTACTGCGAACCACAAGAATTGTCTATTAACTTAATCAATAAATATTTAGAGATAAAAGCGCGAGGTTTGTTTTAAAAAAAGTTTTTTTAACCATTTTTTTAGAAAAATAAGCACAATTATTGCTTAAAGTTGGTCAATTTAATCTGAACAACCATGAAAAAACTATTACAGATCTTTTGTTTAATTTTAACAACAAGTCTTTTTGCACAAACAAATTTTATCGAAAATAAAACACTTTCTACAAAGCGCGTAATCCTTTTGGACGCTGGACATGGAGGAACAGATACTGGCGTAAAAAAAGATGAATTTCAGGAAAAAGATATTGCGCTGAAAATTGCAGAAATTATTCAAGAAAAAAATCCTTTTACAGATATTGATTTTGTATTATTGAGAAAAGGTGACGAACAAATTATCAATACAAGTCGTGCGAAAATGATTAATGAAATAAAACCTGATTTGGTTTTATCAATTCACGCAAATTATAATGTAAAAGATTCGAAAAAAGGAACAGAAATTCACCTTTCTCCATTGAATCCTACTTTCGAAGAATGTAAAATACTTGGCGAAAAAATTGGAACAAGTATAAGTTCTTTAGGTTTTGAAAACTTAGGAATTGTTGAAACAAATTCGAAAATATTACGAGATTCACAAGTTCCAATTATTATGATTGAAATCGGTTATTTGACAAATGACGATGACCGAAAAATATTAACAAACGAAAGTAATTACCCTAAAATAGCAGATAAAATTTTTGAAGCATTGAAGAATTAGACATAAAAAAATCTCAGAGTATTTTGCTCTGAGATTTTTTGTTTTTTCTCTATTTTCCATCCAATTCTTGTTCTTGATGAAAGGCAATTTGACCAAAATCATCTTGTATATTTTGATAATAAACTTTTGCTTGTAAATAATCTTTGAATCCATAACTTAACTCGAAATTATACACAAAAGCTGGTTGCATAAAAGGATTTCCTTCTGTGTAAGAAATAGGATTACTATACCATTTATTTGGATTTAATTCCCAAAAAGCTGGTCGTTGAATTCTTCGCCCAAAATTAAAATTGAACGAATGATCTTCTGTTGACTGATATTGAATATAAAACTTTGAAAAGCTCTTTTCATAAAAATCAATTAGCAGAAAAAATTGTACAATTTTTAGAAAATTATCAATCAATATAAAACGAAAAAAAGGACTTCAATTAAAGTCCTTTTCTATATTTATTTGCAAATTGTATTAATCACAATTTCCGTCTACATCACAAGAAGCACCATTTTGTGGTTGGTCCAAATGATCTTTTTCGTAAGCTTGTGTCAAAGCAGAAACGAAATACTCGACTGGTTGAGCACCAGAAAGTGCATATTTACGGTCAATTACGAAAAACGGAACGCCAGAAACACCAATATTACGCGCATCTAAAATATCCGAAGCAACTTCAAAAACATTTGCATCAGAATTTAGCATTTCAAGAACTTCGGTTTTGTTCAAACCAATTTCTTCTCCCAATTCAGCCAAAACTTCATAATCAGCTACATTTTTACCTTCTGTAAAATACGCTTTAAAAAGTCTTTCTTCTGCTTCCGAACCTTTTCCATTCGCTTGCGCAAAATGAATCAATCGGTGAGCATCACCCGTATTGACAACTTTAGAATTTTGTTGTTGAAAATCAATTCCAACAACTTTTCCCATTTCAGCCAATTGATTATTCATTGCCGAAACTTGTTCTTCCGAAATTCCTTTTGTTTTGATTAAATAATCATTGACAGAAGTAATTTCAGTTTTTGATAAATCAGGATTTAACTGAAAACTTTTCCATTCAACCTGTATTTTATCTTGATAAGGAATTTGCGTTAAAGCTTGTTCAAAATGTTTTTTTCCGATATAACAGAACGGACACATTACATCCGACCAGATTTCAATTTTCATTATAGAAATTTTTGGTGTAAAAGTTTGTAAAAATACGCTTTTTATTTGAATGGATTCGGTTATTTTTCGGTTAATTTTATCTTGAAAAATTATTAACAAAATCTTGAAAAATAATCGTGCTAAATTGAGTTTTAAATTTGTTTAAGACAAGGTTTAAATTACCTTTGCAGTGAACCAAGAAAAGATGATTAGTTTCATTTTTATTCCAAATCAAATAACGAACAAACAATATGTCAACACACGTAGTAGTCGGTCTTCAATGGGGTGACGAGGGAAAAGGAAAAATTACAGATGTATTAGCCGAAAAATCGGATTATGTTGTACGCTACCAAGGTGGTAACAACGCTGGTCATACGGTATATGTAGGCGATGATAAATTTGTCTTACACTTATTACCTTCTGGAGTTTTACAATGCAAAGGAAAATGTATTATTGCGAATGGTGTCGTAGTAAATCCTGAAGCTTTTTTTGCAGAAACTGAACAATTAGAAGCAAAAGGTTTATCTACAGATCACGTTTTTATCTCGAGAAGAGCGCATATCATCATGCCTTATCACATTTTGTTAGACGAATATCGTGAAGAATTTGCAGGAAAAGATAGTCAAATTGGTACAACAAAACGCGGAATTGGTCCTTGTTATGAGGATAAAGTAGCGCGCGTTGGTATTCGTGCAATTGATTTATTAAATCCTGAAGTTTTAGCAGAAAAAATCAAAGAAAATTTAGTGGTTAAAAATGCTTTATTCGAAAAATTATTCAATAAAGAACCATTAAAATTCGAAGACATTTACGAAAAATATTTAGCTTATGGTGAGCGTTTGAAAGAACGTATCTTAGATTCTGAGTTAGAAATTAACCACGCAATTGACGAAGGTAAAAATGTATTATTCGAAGGTGCTCAAGCATTAATGTTAGACATCGATTTTGGTACATATCCATTCGTTACATCATCTTCTCCAACAACAGGTGGAGTTTGTGTTGGTGCTGGAGTTCCTCCTACAAAATTGAAAAATTTGATTGGAGTTTCGAAAGCATATTGTACACGCGTTGGTAACGGTCCTTTCCCAACAGAATTGGACAACGAATTAGGAGAACAAATTCGTCAAGTTGGTCACGAATTCGGAGCGTCGACAGGTCGTCCACGCCGCACAGGTTGGTTAGATTTAGTTGCATTGAAACACGCTTGTATGATTAATGGAATTACACATTTAGTAATTACTAAATTAGATGTAATGTCGAATATTGATACAGTAAAAGTTTGTACAGGTTACAAAACAGAAGACGGAAAAATCATTGATTATTTCACTTCTTCTACAACTAAATTAGCTGATTACGAAGCGCAATACGACGAATTACCAGGATGGAAAGAAGATATTACAAACGTAAAATCTTTTGATGAGTTACCGCAAACAGCGCAAGATTACATTCACTACATTGAGAAATACTTAGGAATCGAAGTTTATTTAGTTTCGGTTGGACCAGAGCGTTCTCAAAACATTATTAGAACAACTTTATTTTAATAAATTAAATAGTATAGCCTGACTTTTGTTGGGCTATAACTTTATGAGATATTTTTATGAACGAAATTTTAGTACGATTAAAACAATTGAATTTAGGTATAGATTCTATCGTCCCGATGAAAGGTGGTGATATTAACGATGCTTTTCGATTAGAATCGTTTGATAAAAAATATTTTTTAAAGGTAAATTCCGCAAACAACTTTCCTCATCTTTTCAAGAAAGAAGCACGTGCTTTAGAAGCCATCAAAAAGACCAAAACATTTTCGGTTCCGAAAGTGGTAAATGTTGGCGAAGCTGGAAAAGATTTTCAATATTTATTATTAGAATGGATGGAAACCTCTACTCCAACTGTTGTAAATTGGGAAAACTTAGGAAAAAATTTAGCAAAACTTCATCAAAATACAAGTAAACAATTTGGTTGGTCAGAAGATAATTACATTGCAATTGTCGTTCAGCCGAATAGTTTAACAGATTCTTGGAGCGAATTTTATGCAAAAAATCGCATCATGCCAATGATGAAACTATTGCAAAACAAACAATTAATCAATTCAAAACAAATAAAATCTGCAGAGAGTTTATGTAAACAATTGAATTCGATATTTCCAGAAGAAAAACCTGCTTTATTGCATGGAGATTTTTGGAATGGAAATATTTTAGCCAACAAAAAAGGCGAATTCTCGGTTATAGATCCTGCAATTTATTATGGTCATCGCGAAATGGATTTGGCTATTGCAAAGCTTTTTGGAGGATTTGATGATGTATTTTTTGATGCCTATCACGAAAATAATCCTTTAGCACCAAATTTCGAAGAGCGTTTACCAATTGCACAATTATTTCCATTGCTGATACACGCTTACCTTTTCGAAGGTTATTATGTGAAAGATGTGCAAACCATTTTGAAAAAATTTTAAAAAACAAAACAAACAAATACAATGAACAAGTATCAAAATCCTTTAGAATCGAGATATTGTAGCGACGAAATGCTATATATCTTTTCTCCTGAGAAAAAATTTACAACATGGAGACAGCTTTGGATTGCTTTGGCAGAAATTGAAAAGGAACTTGGATTAGATATTACAGACGAACAAATTCAAGAATTAAAAAATAATGCAACTAATATTGATTATGATGTTGCTGCGGCTTACGAAAAGAAATTTCGTCACGATGTAATGGCTCACGTGCATACGTACGGAGATGTTGCACCAAGCGCAAAAGCAATTATTCATTTAGGCGCTACTTCGGCTTTTGTTGGCGATAACACAGATTTGATTCAGATTCGTGATGGATTTCAACATGTAAAAGGACAATTAATCAATGTGATTGATGGTTTAGCAAAATTTGCGCGTCAATACAAAGATTTACCAACTTTAGGATTTACGCATTTCCAACCAGCACAATTAACAACCGTTGGAAAACGTGCAACACTTTGGTTACAATCTGTTTTATTAGATTTAGAAGAATTAGAATTCAGAATAGATACGTTACGTTTTCGCGGTGTAAAAGGAACAACTGGAACAGCGGCTTCTTTCAAAGAATTATTTGATGGAGATTACCAAAAAGTAAAAACATTAGACAAAAAATTATCTGAACGTTTCGGATTCAAAAATGTTTTTGCAGTTTCAGGACAAACTTACGATCGTAAAATTGATGCTCAAGCATTAGAATTATTATCAAACATTGCACAATCTGCACATAAATTTACAAACGACTTGCGTTTATTACAAAATTTAAAAGAGATTGAAGAACCTTTCGAAAAAAATCAAATTGGATCTTCTGCAATGGCATACAAACGCAATCCTATGCGTTCAGAGCGTATCGCCTCTTTAGCGAAATACGTGATGTCCTTAGCAACTTCTCCTGCAATGGTTGCTTCAACTCAATGGTTCGAAAGAACGTTGGACGATTCGGCTAACAAACGCTTAGCAGTACCTCAAGCATTTTTAGCGATTGATGCAATTTTAATCATTTGGAACAATATTTTAGATGGTTTAGTCGTTTATCCTAAAATCATCGAGAAGCATATCGCGGAAGAATTACCATTTATGGCAACCGAATATATCATTATGGAAGGTGTTAAAAATGGTGGAGATCGTCAAGAATTACACGAAATTATCCGTACACATTCTATGGAAGCTGCAAAACAAGTGAAAATGGAAGGAAAATCTAACGATTTAATTGAACGTATCATTGCCGATGAAAATGTAAAAATTGACAAAGAGAAATTAGTCGAATTATTAGATCCGAAAAACTTTACAGGATTTGCTTCTGAACAAACAGAAGAATTCTTAAAAGATTTGGTTGATCCAATTATCGAAGAAAATAAAACACTTTTAGGCGCTCATACAGACCTTAAAGTGTAAACACGCTTAAGACAAACACATGAAACAAAAAAAAGACTTCCAAATTGGAAGTCTTTTTTTAATTTTAACCTTTAATCAATTATAACCAATGAGAAAATTCTTTCTGTTTTTTGCACTTATTTGTTCTTTTCACGTAGTTGGACAAATCAAATATATCACGAACAAAGAATTTACTGTACAAGGAAAAGCCTTTGATAATACACCTTTTTACCATAGAATCGATACCAACAAATACGCAAATCTTCCTGAAAAAGTAAAAGGTTTATTTACTGCTCCCGCTGGATTATATGTTATATTCAAATCGAATACTTCACAAATAAAACTGGATTGGACAACTCGTTCTACTTATTTGGGCGCGAATACAACTGGAATTATGGCGCGTGGGTTTGATTTGTATATCAAAGAAAACGGAAAGTGGATTTTTGCAGGTGCGGCTTTACCAAATCAGCAAAATATCAAAAGTGAATTGATATCGTCAAGAATTTATCAAAGACAGAAAAGGAATTCATACTTTATTTGCCACTTTGGAACGAAATTACAGATTTAAAAATAGGAATTGATGCTTCCGCTAATTTTATCAATCAACCGATTGCGTATAAAAAGAAAATCGTGGTTTATGGTTCAAGCATTGTGCAAGGTGCTTCGGCAAGTCGTCCTGGAATGAATTATCCTTCTATTTTAACACGAAAAACAGGCTATGAATTCATTAATCTTGATTTGAGTGGAAGTGCAAAAATTGAAATTGAATTGGCTGAAATGATCAAAGATATTCAAGGGGTTGATTTGTTTATCTTGGATTGTGTTCCAAATAGTTCACCCGAAGAGATCAAAAGTAGAACAATTCCGTTCGTCAAATTACTCCGAAAATATCATCCAAAAACACCAATCTTGATGGTAGAAAGCTTGATTCGACCAATGAGTAAATTTGATTTAATCGCTCACGAAGATATGACAAGACAAAATCAAACCTATCGAGCCCAATACGATGCGTTGATAAAAGAAGGCATAAAAGATTTGTATTTATTGAAAGGTGATAATTTAATTGGTTCGGATAACGAAGGTTCTACAGACGGAATTCATCCAAATGATTTAGGTTTTAGCAGATTATCAGAGGCCATTGAGAAAAAAGTAAATGAAATTTTGAGTAAGAAATAGATTAATACTTTATACCAACTTTTCTCAAAATAAAACCTAACAACCAAATAGGACCAACCAACAAAAATTGTAAATCTTTGAGAAAACTTGGCTTCTTCCCTTATATTTTGTGTCCAACGAATTGTAAAATCCACGTGATAATAAATACTACCAAATAAACTAACCAAGATTTTGTACCGAATTGCACATTGCACAACGAAATAAAATATTCCATAATCAACATTAGAAAAATCATAATGAAACCAACGACAACCGATAATCTAAAATAAAATATTGAAACAATAACCAATGCAATGATTGAAGCTATACTGATATAACCAAAGTTCTGAACATACAAATGCGGCGCTGGAATGTAGGATATAAAACCAAGAATCGTCCAAAAGATTAAAGGAACACAAATCCAATGAATAGTTTTGTTTGTTCCATTTTGATGACTTTCTCCATATTCACTAAAAAGTTGTTCTATTTTTCTCATATTGGATGATTTTAACTTAAATATAGGTTGAATTTGTTTGATTATTAAACTTTAAAACCAAAATTATAGTTGTAAATTTGAATATAACTTGAAATATCTTACAAAATCCAATTAATGTTTACAAAAATTATAAATGTATTTGCAATACTATTTGGTATCACACTCTTTACCCTACTAACTTATATTTTTTATAATCAAGCTTCTAAAGATTTATCTAAATATTCGCAAGTTGAAGGTATAATAACAAATAAAGGTATTATAAATTCAAACAAAAATTCTAAAATATTCTTTTTAAAACTTTCTAATTATCCTCAAAATCTCGCAGTATACAAAATGACTAAAAATTATTCAGAGCTTGATAATAATATTAGTCACGGTGACAAAGTAAAAGTATATTTTTCACCTTCAAATTCTAATAAAAATAACTTGGATATAGTTCAAATAGAGAAAGAAAATAAAATTTTATTAAGTTATAATACGCACAAAACCACCTACTATTTTTTAACCGGAATAACTACAATCGCTACATTATGTATCATTTTAATGACAGTTTATTATATAAAAAGAAATAAAATTGAGAATCCTATACCACCTATTTTCTAAATAAAACAAATTCAATATTAAAACATTAGCAATAGTTACCAAAATTTGGTAACTTTATTTTATTAAACTAAATAAGACGTTATGGGACGAAATACATCTGTTTCTTTGGGAAATTATTTTGAAGAATTTGTTGATACAAAAGTCTCTCAAGGAAGATACAAAAATGCAAGTGAGGTTATTAGAGCTGGTTTGAGACTTTTGGAAGAAGAAGAAGATAAAATTCAGTTATTGAAAAATTCGATACAAGAAGGTATAGATAGTGGAATTGCAGAGGATTTTGATGCAAAAAAACACCTCGAAACTTTGAAAGCCAAAATAAAAAATAATGGCTAAGTATTTCTTGACAAATAAAGCTGTTGAAGATCTTTCGAAAATATATGAATATACGTTTGAATTGTGGTCACAGAATCAAGCGGATAAATATTATGAAGAACTAATCAATTTTTGTCAGTTATTAGCCGAAAACCCCATGATTGGAAGAAATTATAGTGAGATTAATTCTGAACTTTACGGATTTTTAGCCAATCAACACATTATCTTTTATAGAATTCTAACTAAAGATGAAATTGAAATAACAAGAATTCTCGGTGCGGAAATGGATTTGAAGAATCGTATAAAAGAATAAACTTTTTAATTTTCTCACTTCAACTATTTTCACCGCAAAAAACGATTATACGAGAAAGCCAACTTTTTCAAGTTGGCTATTTTATTTACTTTGGATAAACGACTCGTGAAAAGCAACACGAAGTGTTGATCTATATTATAAAATTTTAAGCTTGCATCACAAAAATAGCAGGACGTTTATGAAAATCATACTTTTCATTTTTCCACTCTTTGATCGATAACGTGCGGATATCTTCGTCCTCTAATGTAATGTGGCACGCGACACAAATCTTGGTTTCGGCACGAAGAATCTTCGTTAAATCGTCTACCATTTGATTGTTACGATAAGGCGTTTCCATAAAAATTTGAGCAATTCCCGTTTTCGCGCTTTCAGCTTCCAAATGCGCTAATTTCTTTTTACGTTCTGTTTTATCGATTGGTAAATAACCGTGAAAAGCAAAGTTTTGACCATTCATTCCAGAAGCCATTAACGCCAACAAAATCGACGATGGACCAACCAAAGGAACTACCTGGATGCGTTTCTGTTGCGCAACTTTTACCAACTGCGCACCCGGATCTGCAACCGCAGGCAAACCAGCTTCGGAAATAATTCCGATCGTTTTGTTTTGATCAAATAATTTGATCAAATCTAACATTTCTTCTGGCTCTGTATCTTTGTTTAGAATGTAAATATCTAAATCGGCTTGAACTTTTTCGGGGCAAACTTGTTTGATAAATTTACGTGCAGATTTTTCGTTTTCTACCACAAACGTATCAATTGCTCGAATAATGTCAAGATTGTATAAAGGCAATACTCTACTGTGTTCGCTTTCACCTAAAAGTGAAGGAATCAAATAAACTTTAGCCGTTTTCATTGTATAATTTTAAAGATTATATTTTTTGATGATTCCGTCTGTGGCTTCATCTAATAATTGATAAACATGCTCGAAAGCATCTTCTCCATCGTAGTAAGGATCAGGAACATTTTGCGTTTGCCCTATTCCATCTTTCAAGATCAATTTGATTTTACTTTGCTCCTCTTCGCTTCGAGCTAATTGTTGCAAATTAATTAAATTTTGTTTATCCATTGCAAAGATTAAATCAAACTCATCGAAAAAAATTGGATTGAAAAGCATTGCACGTTGATCAGAAATATCAACACCATATTTTTTAGCAACCGCAACCGAGCGTCTATCTGGTTGTTCACCAACATGCCAATCACCCGTACCAGCAGAATCTACCAAATGATTGTCGCCAACCTTTGATTGTAAAATTCCTTCTGCCAACGGAGAACGACAAATATTACCTAAACAAACCATCAAAATTTTCATTGAAAAAATATTTATAGATTAATCTGAAATTTTACGTGAAATATCTTCAATATAACCACGAAATTGCTTGTCCGTTTCTTGTAAATTTTTCACTGTTTTACAAGCGTGTAAAACTGTTGCGTGATCACGTTTACCGATTTGTGTTCCAATACTTGCCAAAGACGCTTTTGTATATTGTTTTGCAAAATACATTGCTAATTGACGCGCTTGTACGACATCACGTTTACGTGTTTTTGACTGAATATCTTCAATCTTCACTTTAAAGTATTCACAAACTGTTTTCTGAATGTAATCAATCGAGATTTCTTTGCGAGCTGTTTGTACTAATTTAGATAACGTACGTGATGTTAAATCTAAGGTAATTTCACGTTTATTCAACGTTGCTTGCGCAATGATTGAGTTTAATGAACCTTCTAATTCACGCACATTTGTATCAATATTTTGTGCGATATAATCCATTACTTCATCAGGAAATTCGATACCATCGTTTTCTAATTTTTGTTTCAAAATTGAAAGACGTGTATTGTAATCAGGGTTTTGCAAATCGGCTGATAATCCCCATTTGAAACGAGAAATTAATCGATCTTCCATATCTTGAATATCTGCTGGAGATTTATCCGAAGTCAAAATAATCTGATTTCCTCTTTGATGTAAATGGTTAAATATATGGAAAAAAACTTCTTGCGTTTTTGCTTTTCCAGATAAAAACTGAATATCATCCATAATCAAAACATCAATCATTTGATAAAAGTGAATGAAATCATTTTGATTATTATTTTTTACAGCTTCAATAAATTGTTGTGTAAATTTCTCAGTTGAAACATACAAAACAGTTTTCTCTGGGTGTAAATCTTTTACTTCTAAACCTATCGCATGCACCAAATGAGTTTTTCCTAACCCTACTCCACCATAGATGAATAGTGGATTGAACGAAGTTCCTCCTGGGCGTTTGGCAATCGCACGACCAGCCGCACGTGCTAATCGGTTTGATTCTCCTTCGATAAAATTATTGAATGTATAATTATGATTTAATTGCGAATCAATTTTTAATTTTTGCAATCCTGGAATAACGAAAGGATTCATCATTTTACCAGCTTGCAAATTAATTGGCGCTTCTACCTCTTGTGGGCGAGGTTTTTCTTTGTTCGAACTTGGAATACGTACCGTGAATGGCTCACGTCCTTGCGACTTTTGATCCATCAAAATACTGTATACCAATTTTGCATCAGAACCTAATTCTTTTTGTAAGGCACTTTTTAAAATTTTGATATAATGCTCCTCTAACCATTCGTAAAAAAATTTACTTGGTACTTGTATTGTTAAAACATTATTATTTAGTTTGCCCGGACGTATCGGTACAAACCAAGTATTGAAGGCATCTTCTGCAATGTTGTCTTTTATAAAAGACAAGCATTTTTCCCACACAGAATTTGCAGTTATCGTCATAATATTGTCCAAAAGTGCTTAAGTTTTAATGTAAAATACTGAAAGTCAATGTTAAATTTTCATCAACCCTTCTCTACAAAATTGTGAACAAATTTTGAATAAAAAAAATGATTTAGGTATTGATATATTAAAAAATACTTTGTATAATTAAAAATAATCAATAAGTAGTTTTAGATAAAATAAAAATACTGCAAAGATAATCTTTTCGGACATATTTTGGCTTATAAAACTATTAATTCTTATTTTTGTATCACTATGGAAATTACACAAGAAAAAATTGACTTCGCAATTATCAAAGTAGAAAATCATTTAAATGATTTGGGCATCAAAAATAATTTTTCTCTTTTACGAATTGAACAAGGTGAAGAAAAAAATGTAAGGACTTTTTATTATGAAATAGCAAATCCTACTTTCAAAACAATTATTCAAATTCAATATGATTTCTTAAAAGAAGAGCAAAAAGATTCTTCGCAAACTTCTTTTAGTTGGATGGATTACAAAAAAATTACTGAATAGACTTTTTCATTTTTTATATAATTAATGATAAAGTCTTTTTTTTGTTCTCTACTTTTGAAGATTAAAATGATGTTTTAGAAAATTATGGAGAAGATAGAAGAAACCGAACAATTAAATGTTTTTCGCACCAAAACTCGTATTCTATATAAACACACCGATCAAATGAAAGTGGTTTATTATGGAAATTATCCTGAGTTTTATGAAATTGGTCGTGTAGAATTGATGCGCAAACGTGGTTTTCCTTATGCTGAATTGGAAGCAATGGGAATTCAGATGCCAATTATTGAAATGCATACAAAATATATTGGTAGCGCTTTGTACGATGAATTAATCGAAATTGAAACAACAGTTCATGAGCGTGACAAAGGTGTTCGCATTCGATTTGATTACAATATATATAATGAAGTGGGAAAAATAATTAATCAAGGATACACTATTTTATGTTGTATTGATGCCGAAACTCGTCGTCCTGTTCGTATTCCAGAACGTATTTGGACAAGTTTAGGTTTATAATATTATTTAGAATCATTAATTATTCGTTAAAACAAATTCTTGCAAATGATTTCTCATTAAATTTGTTCCTTAACAAAACATGATTAAAAACGAATGTCAACACTTCAAGAAAAAATCAATCAAACGATTGTAGACGTTATCGATTTTCCAAAAGAAGGAATTGTCTACAAAGACATTACTCCATTGTTCTTAAATTCTGAACTTTCGAATGAAATTGTAGACGCTTTTGTAGAAAAAGCAAAAGGTAAAGTGGATATTGTTTGTGGAATTGAAAGCCGTGGATTTTTGTACGGAATTCAGATTGCACAAAAATTAAAAGTTCCTTTTGTATTAATTCGTAAAGCTGGTAAATTACCTCCTCCAACAATTAGTCAATCTTATGATTTGGAATATGGACAAGCAACTATCGAAGTAAATTCGAATTACATCAAAGATGGTGCGCGAGTTCTAATTCACGACGATGTTTTAGCAACTGGTGGAACTGCCGAAGCTTGTGCTAAATTGGTAGAAAAATGTGGTGGAAAAACAACACAGTTTTCTTTTATTGTTGATTTAACTTTCCTACATGGTAAAGATAAATTAACATCTTTTACAACTGATATTGTTACTTTAACAGAATATTAAACTAAAAACTCCGCTCAAAATTTTGAGCGGAGTTTTTTTTATTTTTTAGGCGCTATAATCACTTCTGGCGCTCTTTCATTACCAATATCCAACAAAGCTTTTATATTCGCTAAAATTTCTCTAAAACTCTGTTTACCTTCCGTTTTATAAGGTCCGCTATCCGCATTATATCCAATACAATCCAATCCGAAAACTTTTCCTAAGAAAAGCGCTCTTTTGAGATGATAAGATTGAGAAATTAAAATCACTTTATCAAATTGATAAATATTTTTGGTTCTGTAGATTGTGCTATATGTATCCAAACCTGCTCCATCTAGATAAGTATCTTCAATTTTGACACCTCTATCCAACAAGTATTTTTCCATCACATCAATTTCATTAAAATTCTCGTGAAGTTTTTCTCCAGAAAGTAAAATTACATCCACTTGATCCTCTTTGTAAAGTCGAATTGCAGCATCCAAACGATCTTTCAAAAAACGAGTTGGTTGTCCATTAGCTTGCACTTTTGCACCAAAAACAACTGCCACACGATAATCTGACGGAATATTTCCTTGATAATTGTAAATGTAATACGAAGTAAAAACTTGAATAATCAATGCAACGATCAAAGTAAAAACCGCTATTAATCCAGCGATAAACATACTTTTACGCATTACAAATCTTCCTATTTTTACAAGTTTACTCAACTATCTTTTGTTTTAAAAAATTTTAACATTCAACAGTCTATAAGTTTAGTGATATTTAAAAATTATAAATGTGAAAATTATTTTAAATTTTTCATCGTAATTTTAGAGAATGAATGAGATTGAGTTAAGAACAGTTACCGTTGAACGCTATTTGCAACCTTTGCGCGAAGGTGGTTCTTTGCCTGCACTAGCTGATGCAGATGACGGTTTTAAATATGTTTTAAAATTTAAAGGTGCTGGTCATGGTCCTCGCATGCTGATTTCTGAATTATTAGGAGGAGAAATTGCACGTGTTTTAGGATTTAAAGTTCCTGAATTAGTTTTTGCAAATTTGGACGAATATTTTGGTCAATCCGAAGCTGATGAAGAAATTCAGGATTTGTTAAAATTTAGCGAAGGAACTAATTTGGCTTTGCATTATTTATCTGGTGCAATCAATTATGATCCTGCTGTAATGAAAATTGATGATAAATTATCTTCTCAAATTGTTTGGTTAGATGCTTTTTTGACGAATGTTGATCGTACTTTTCGCAATACAAATATGTTAATGTGGCACAAAGAATTGTGGTTGATTGATCATGGTGCTTCCTATTATTTTCATCATTCGTGGGACAATTGGGAAAAAGCAGCTCTTGCACCCTTTACGCCAATTAAAGACCATGTTCTATTGAAAAATGCTACAAAACTTGAAGAAGTTGATACAGAATTTAAAGCGATTTTGAATGATGAAATCATTGATAAAATTGTCGATTTGATTCCTGATGAATGGTTAGAAACAGAAGTTACACATGCTACTCACGAAGAAATGAGAACGGTTTACAAAACATTTATCAAAACACGATTACAACATTCCGAACTTTTTATAAACGAAGCGAATAATGCCAGAAAAAATCTTATATGAGTATGCAATTCTTCGTTTGGTTCCTAAAGTTGAACGCGAAGAGTTTATCAATGTTGGAGTAATTTTATTTTCGAAAAAAGAAGATTATTTGAAAGTAAAATATTTTATTAATGATAGTAGAATCAATGCTTTTTGCCACGAATTAGATCTTGATTTTATTGACAGTAATTTGAATGCTTTGTCTAAAATTGCCGAAGGAATTCATCCCGAATCTGCTGTATCTAATTTCGAAACCCCTGAACGTTTTCGTTGGTTAACAGCTGTCAGAAGTTCGTCTATCCAAAGTTCTCGTCCGCATCCTGGTAAAACAACAAACCTTGATAAAACCTTGGATCAATTATATAAAGAACATGTTTTATAAAAGTTAAACGCTTAAAAACGAATGTTTTAAAAATATTTTCTTAAATTTGGTCATACATTAATTTTAAATTATTTATCGCCATGAGTACATTAAGAAACAAAGTTCAGCTAATTGGGAATGTTGGTAGCAATCCTGATGTTAAAACATTAGAAAACGAAAAGAAGTTTACAAAATTTAGTCTAGCAACGAACGAAAGCTACACAAATAGCAAAGGTGAGAAAGTTCAGCAAACGACGTGGCACAATTTAGTTGCTTACGGACCAATTGTAAATGTGATCGAAAAACATGTAGAAAAAGGGAAGCAACTTGCTATAGAAGGCAAATTGACTTACCGAGATTATCAAGATAAAGATGGTCAACAAAAAACGATTACAGAAATTATAATTGATGAAATTGTACTTCTTTAGCGTTTAAAATAAAAGGGAAACAGTGATGTTTCCCTTTTATTATTTTATAAGATTCCAAAATAAATTTGGAATATGAATTATCCTAACATTCGAATCGCGGTTTTTAGACCTTCAATAAATGTATCTATTTCTTCTTTTGTATTATAAACAGCGAATGAAGCTCGTACCGTTCCCGGAATATTGAAATGCTGCATAATTGGTTGTGCACAATGATGACCAGTACGAACAGCAATTCCTTTTTTATCCAAAATCATTCCGACATCAGATGAATGAACGCCGTCAAATTTTAAGTTGAAAGAAACTGCGCCAGAATGTTCTGCATCTTTTGCATAAATCTCCACTTCATCAAATTCTGATAGACGTTGAATTGTATAATCTACCAATTCTTTTTCGTAATCGTGAATCGTTTGCATTCCAATAGAATTGATAAAATCTACCGCAGCTCCAAGTCCGATAATTCCTGCAATATCTGGTGTACCAGCTTCGAATTTGAAAGGTAAACAAGCGTATGTTGAAACCTCCATTGTTACATCTTTTATCATCTCTCCTCCTCCGTGGAAAGGTGGTAATTCATTCAAAATATCTTCTTTTCCATACAAAATACCGATTCCAGTTGGACCGTACATTTTATGACCAGAAAAAACCAAGAAATCACAATCCATTGCTTGAACATCAATTGCAGTATGTGGAGCAGATTGTGCCGCATCAATCAAAACCCAAGCACCTTTTGCATGCGCTTTTTCGATAATTGTTTTGATCGGATTTACAACACCTAATGCATTTGAAACTTGATTAACACAAACTAATTTGGTTTTATCTGTCAATAAATCATCCAACTTCTCAATATCCAAAATACCTTCTGCAGTTAACGGAATATATTTTAGTTTAGCACCAGTTCGCTGACACAACAATTGCCAAGGAACGATATTAGAATGATGCTCGATTTCGGTAATAATAATTTCATCATCGGCTGATAAAACATTACGAAGTGAATTAGAAACTAAATTAATTCCTTCCGTCGTTCCACGCGTAAAAATAATTTCGTAATCGTGTTTCGCATTGATAAATTTCTGAATCTTACGACGCGATTCTTCCATCAAATCTGTTGCTTCTTGACTTAATGTATGAATTCCACGATGTACATTTGCATTGTACTTTTCGTAATATTCGTCCAAAACATCTAAAACAACTTTCGGTTTTTGAGAAGTTGCACCATTATCTAAATAAACCAATGGTTTTCCGTTGACTTCTCTATTTAAAATTGGAAATTGACTTCTTATTTGTTGAATATCTATTGACATTTTTTTAAGTTTTGAGTAATGAGTTATGAGTGATGTGTAATAAAAAAGTAAGTATTCAAAATAGTTTCAAATACTTACTTTATATTTCAAAATAAGTTCAACTTAAAACTTATTACTTATAACTCAGAACTATATTTTATAATTCGAAATCTAAACTAACTCCTAATTTTTTTGCAATTATAGAGTTAACTCGATTTGAGATTTGTGGAATTTGTACATGTCGCAAAGCGTCTGCAGCAAAGGCATACAATAACATTGCTTTCGCTTCTTTCTTTGGAATACCACGTTGTTGCATATAGAACAAAGATTCTTCTTCTAATTGTCCAACTGTACATCCGTGCGAACATTTTACATCATCAGCAAAAATCTCTAATTGAGGTTTTGTATTAATTGAAGCTCCATCAGATAATAAAACATTATTATTTTGTTGGAATGCATTCAATTTTTGCGCTTCTTTGTGAACATAGATTTTACCATTGAAAACTCCTTGCGCTTTCTCATCATAAATTCCTTTGTACAATTCGTGCGACTCACAATTCGGGAAATTATGCTCCACAAATGTATGATGATCGATATGTTGTTTTCCATCAATCACCGTAATTCCGTCCATTACAGAGTTACAATTTTCTCCATTTTGGAAGAAATTCAAATTGTTACGTACAATTTTTCCTCCAAAAGCAAACGTAAATACATTGGCACGAGAATCTCTTTCTTGATTGATGTATGTATTATCAACTAAAGAAGCATCGTTAGAATCATTTTGGAATTTGTACCAATGAATCTCAGAATTACGTCCAACATTCACCTCCGAAACAACATTTGTTAAGTTTGCTTTTTCGTCTAATGTTTGATGTCTTTCGATAATTTGAACTTGCGCATTATCTCCAACTACAACCAAATTACGTGGTTGATACATCGCTTCTTGAGAAGCTCCTGTTGAGAAATAAACAATCTGAATTGGCTTAGATAAAATTACATTATTTGGAACATAAATGTAAGCTCCATCTTTTGCAAAAGCTGTATTTAAAGCAACTAAACTTTCACCTTTTTTCGCAATTTTTCCGTAATAATTCTCAATTACAGCTTGATGAGTTGTTTTATGCATTGCGCTTGACAAGACACAAATATCAGCTTCATCATGTGTTGTATTTGACAAAAACGAAGAATATTTTCCATTAATGAATACGATTGTGTACGTATCGATATCATTAATCAAATATTTCTTGATGTCTTTGTACTCAATTGCAACTTCGTCTTCTGGGAACAATTTGTAATCCACCTTCAACAAAGGAGCAAGATTTGTATATTTCCATTCTTCGTCTTTACGTGTCGGAAAACCTTTTTGATTAAAGATTTCGATGGCTTCTTGACGTAAACCTTCGATTTCTTTATTCACTTTGTTTTTTTCGTTGAACACTAAATGACGAGAAACTAAATTTTCTTTTAAATCAATCATTTTAGATATTGTATTAATGTATTATGTAAGAAGTAAAAAGTACTTTGGACTTAATACATTTTACATTTTACAAAATGTTTAGATTCCTGCTTCTTCTTTTACCCAGTCGTAACCTTTTGCTTCTAATTCTAAAGCTAATTCTTTACCACCAGATTTAATGATTTTTCCGTCTGCTAAAACGTGTACAAAATCAGGAACGATATAGTCTAATAAACGTTGGTAGTGTGTAATTACTAACACTCCATTGTTTTCATTTTTGAATTCGTTTACACCATCCGCAACAATACGTAAAGCATCAATATCTAAACCAGAATCAGTTTCATCTAAGATGGCTAATTTTGGGTTTAACATTAACATTTGGAAAATTTCGTTACGTTTTTTCTCACCTCCAGAGAAACCTTCGTTAAGCGAACGAGATAAGAAATCTTTTTTGATTCCTAATAATTCAGCTTTTGCACGAATTTCTTTCAACATTTCAGAAGCTCCCATTTCTTCTAAACCTTGCGCTTTACGCGTTTCGTTGATAGAAGTTTTGATGAAGTTTGTTACAGAAACTCCAGGAATTTCGATTGGATATTGGAAAGACATAAAAATTCCTTTTTGTGCTCTTTCTTCTGGTGCTAATTCTAAGATTGATTCATTATCAAACTCGATATCACCATCGGTTACTTCGTAATCTTCTTTACCTGTAATAACGTTAGATAAAGTTGATTTTCCTGCACCATTAGGTCCCATAATCGCGTGAACTTCACCTGGATTAATTTGAAGGTTTAAACCTTTTAAAATTTCGCGCTCTTCGATACGAGCATGTAAGTCTTTTATATTTAATAACATAATCTAATTTGTAAATTAGTTAATGTGATAATTCTTTAATTATCTTGATTTTGATGTACTTATAATTTTATTCACAATTTTAGAAATGTTTACCAATTTATCAGATAAACTTTCTGTATTTGGATAATTTTTAGATAATTGACATAATTCTAACCAATACTTGGTTTCATCAATTTCTTTTGCTGCAATCTTAAACTTGTGAATAAAATCATTCAAGCTTTCAGCGTTTTGAGCTTCTCTAATATTTGCTCCTATTGAAGTTCCTGATTTTAATAATTGATTTGAAATAACAAATTTCTTATCCAATTCAAGTTCTTCACAATATTCTATAATTAATAGTGAAAATTCTAAAGTTAATTTTAAAATGATATTATCTTTTTCCATCATTAACTCATTAACAAATTATCACATCAACTCATTATTAATAACTATCCTACAGAACCTTCTAATGAGATTTCTAATAATTTTTTCGCTTCAACGGCAAACTCCATTGGTAATTTGTCTAATACTTCGCGGCTAAATCCGTTTACGATTAATGCAATCGCTTTTTCAGTATCGATACCACGTTGATTACAATAGAACAATTGATCTTCACCAATTTTAGAAGTTGTTGCTTCGTGTTCTAATTGAGCCGATTTATTTTCGATTTCGATGTAAGGGAAAGTATGCGCACCACACTCGTTACCCATCAACAATGAATCACATTGAGAGAAGTTACGTGCTCCTTCAGCGTTTTTCATCACTTTCACCAAACCACGGTAAGAGTTTTGAGATTTACCAGCAGAAATACCTTTCGAAATAATTGTCGATTTCGTATTCTTACCGATGTGAATCATTTTTGTTCCTGTATCCGCTTGTTGATAATTATTTGTTACCGCAATTGAGTAAAACTCACCTACCGAATTATCTCCTTTTAAGATACAAGATGGATATTTCCATGTTACCGCAGAACCTGTTTCAACTTGCGTCCACGATACTTTTGCATTTTTCTCGCAAACTGCACGTTTTGTTACAAAGTTGAAAACTCCACCTTTTCCTTTATCATCACCAGGATACCAGTTTTGTACAGTAGAATATTTGATCTCAGCATCATCCATAATGATTAACTCAACCACAGCAGCGTGTAATTGGTTTTCATCACGCATTGGCGCTGTACAACCTTCTAAATACGAAACATAAGCACCTTCGTCCGCAATTAATAAAGTACGCTCAAACTGTCCTGTTCCTGCAGAGTTGATACGGAAATACGTTGATAATTCCATTGGACAACGAACACCTTTTGGAATATAACAGAATGATCCGTCCGAGAAAACTGCCGAGTTTAAAGCTGCATAAAAGTTATCTGTTGGCGGAACTACTTTACCAATGTATTTTTTCACCAATTCTGGATGTTCTTTAATTGCTTCCGAAATTGACATAAAAATAATTCCTTTTTCTGCTAATGTTTCGCGGAAAGTTGTTTTTACTGAAACTGAATCAAAAACCACATCAATCGCAACTCCAGACAAACGTTTTTGTTCATCTAAAGAAATTCCTAATTTCTCGAAAGTTTTTAATAATTCAGGATCAACTTCGTCTAAACTTGCTAATTCTTTCTTTGGTTTTGGAGCTGCATAATACTGAATAGCCTGAAAATCTGGCTTTTCGTAAGTTACGTTTGCCCATTCTGGTTCTTCCATTTTAACCCAAGCGCGGTAAGCTTCCAAACGCCATTCCGTCATCCACTCAGGCTCCTCTTTTTTGGCTGAAATAGCACGCACGATATCTTCATTCAATCCAACTGGGAATTCTTCATATTCCATTTCAGTCGTCCAACCAAACTCATATTGCTTTTGGCTAGCAAGATCTTCACGTAGATCGTCTTCTGTATATTTTGTGTTACTCATCTTATTATTTATAAAATGTATAGGTAAAATTAAACTGTAAAGGTTGCTGTTTATCAGCTTTATTTCCTAAAAATTTGAATTCTTTTAATCGTTGATTTTGATCTAAAATCACCTCAAATTGTGGTTGATTATTTTTCGAAATCTGATATTTATTTTGAGCAATTAATTTAATTTCTGACCAAGGTCCTTCTACCAAATTAATTTTTTCTGTTTTTTGCGCAACATCTGGTGTATATTCTTTTATTTTGAATGGCACCTGAAATGTCGAATTGCTATAACAAATCTTATTAATGTCTTGACCTAATGATTTTGTAATTCTACAATCGTGCATTAATCGATCTTCGAAACCAATTTTCTGCTCCATATAGGTTTTCTTCAACATCACATCTCCTTCTAACCAAATGATATCAAAAAGTTTATTTCCGTTTTTGACATACATATTTTCTTGGTCATAAAAGAATTGATTTGTTTTTACTTCACTTCCTTTTCTTGCTATTGTTTCGGCAGAAATTACACCATCTTTGTACGTATAACTTACTTTAGTTGGTGTTGCAACCTCATCTGTCAATTCAAAATCAAGAAGATTTCCTGTCGCATCATAATTTGCTTTGTACGCAACTTTTTTGTTTGATGCATTGGTAATGGTGATTGTTTTGATTTTTGATTCGTCTAAATCCAACGCTTTTATAAAAGGTTTTACATTAAACAAACCGAAAAATAGTTGTTCTGAATAAGCTTTATTCAATTTTTTTGAAGATTCGGTTGGTTGAAAAACCATCAAATCTTTTTCTACAATTGTATTTTGTCCAAAAGCAACAAAACCAATCAAAAACGTAACGAATAAAGCTATTTTTTTCATCTTAAACAGCAAAACTTTCTCCACAACCGCACGTGCGCGATGCATTTGGATTATTGAATACGAAACCTTTTCCATTCAATCCTCCTGAATATTCTAATGTCATTCCAACAAGGTATAAAAATGATTTTTTGTCAACCAAAATTCTTACGCCATTGTCGTCAAACAATTTGTCATCTGCACTTTGTTCTTTCGTAAACTCTAAATTATAGTTTAAACCTGAACATCCTCCACTCGTAACTCCTACACGAACAAAAGATTCTTCGATAGAAGTTCCTTCTTCTTGTAAAAGTGATATTATTTTATTTTTTGCTGATTCTGAAACCTTAATCATTTGATTCTAATTTTATATTGCAAAGATACTTATTTAAAATGACTTCAAATAATGAACGATATAAATATTAACAATCGCTTAAGTTATATTATTTATCGCCAACTTACAATTTGATCAAATTACTTCAATCCCAATTTGTTTCGCGTACGTTTCAATACTTTTTGTGCAACATCTCTTGCTTTCAATGCACCATTTTCTAAAAATGCATCCAAAGTCACTTTATCATTCATCAACTCATCAAATTTAGTACGCGCATCAGCATATTTCTCTAAAATTAATTCGTATAAAGTCTGTTTTGCATGACCATATCCGTAACCTCCATTCAAATAATTTTGACGCATTTCCTCTACTTGTTCTGGCGTTGCCAATAATTTGTATAAAGCAAAAACATTGTCTGTATCTGGATTTTTAGGATCTTCTAATGGAGTTGAATCCGTTTCAATCGACATTACTTGCTTGCGCAATTGTTTCTCTGGTAAGAAAATATTGATAAAATTATTTCTTGATTTAGACATTTTGTTTCCATCAGTTCCTGGAATCAACATAATATTTTCATCAATTGCAGCTTGTGGTAAAACAAAAGTTTCTCCCATTTGGTGATTGAATTTTTCGGCAACACTACGTGTAATTTCTAAATGTTGCAATTGATCTTTCCCAACAGGTACAACTTCAGCATCATACAATAAAATATCCGCAGCCATCAAAATTGGATACGTAAATAATCCTGCATTTACATCTGCTAAATAATCTGCTTTATCTTTGAAAGAATGCGCTAAAGTAAGACGTTGAAATGGAAAGAAGTTCAATAAATACCATGTTAATTCTGTTGTTTCAGTCACATCAGATTGACGGTAAAAAACTACTTTCGAAGGATCTAAACCTAATGCCAGCCAAGTTGCAGCCACTTCGTACGTATTTTGTTTTAACACTTCCGCATCTTTAATTTGCGTTAAAGCGTGTAAATCAGCAATAAAAATGAAAGAGTCATTTCCTTCTTTCTCCGTTAATTCGATTGCTGGAGAAATTGCTCCTAAAATATTTCCTAAGTGCGGAGTTCCAGTAGCTTGAACTCCTGTAAGTATTCTTGGCATTTGTTTTAAAATTTAAGAAGCAAAGATAAACTTAATCAACGAAATGCACCAATTGTAACGAGAAGTTTATTTGAATTAATTGACAAGAATGACGAAAAACATATGGATGCACTAAAAAAGCTTTCCAATTTGTCGAAATGGCCAAGAAATTGTGCGACTTAATTTTCTTAAAATAGTTGGAGATTTATAATAACTTACAACTGCAGCACCTAAAACAATATCTCCTGTTTCAGTTTTTATATTCTGACATATAGAAGAATTTGTAAAAGTGAATTCTTTAATTCCATAGCTATCATATTCTAAAGTATAAAAATCTTGATTAATCGGAACCTTTATTTTAAACTCACCATTTTCATTTGTATATACAATATTTTTCGAATTTTTAAGATTTACTGGAATATCATATTCTGGAAAACCATTACCATCATTAATAATTCCTTGCACTACAATCGAATCATTTTCTGTTTGTGCTTTTGTGATAGTTGAAAAGCTTAAAAATCCAACTAAAGAAGAAAGTTGTAACCATCTTTTGGATTGATTAGAAATAGATTTTGAAGCTTCGTATGAATTAAATTGTTCTAAATTTCTGGTTTTAATTTTTACACAAGCGGTAGGATTATCATTCAGAAAAGTTTTTAATTCTTTGAACGAATAATGGTCCAAATTGTGAACACATTTAGAACAAACATCACAAAACTTTTGTTGTGACTCCGCATCCTTCATTTCGTTCCAATTCTGATTGCATTTTTTATCAATTTGTAGCTGCATAAAAATCTACTTTTCAATAAAATTAAACTTTTTTCGAAAATTTTTCAAACCTCAACCAACCTTTTTGCAAAAAGATGAATCTATAAAGAAAAAAGATTCATTAACCTTAAATTATATTGATATGAGTAACAAAGCTTTTTTAGACATTCTTTTCGAAAACCGAAACAAAGAATATGGTGCGTACCAACTAAGACAAGTTGCAAACCACGATTTGATGAAATCTCTTTTTGTTGGGATTGGTATTGTTGCATTAATTACTGGTGGAACTATTTATGCAAATAATAAAACAATGAATAATGAAATAACAAAAAAAGATGATGGTGTAATTGTTATTTTAGATAATGTGACTCCTCCTGATAAAAAAATAGAAGAAGTAACTCCTCCAAAAGAAGATCCACCGATGGAAGAAAAAACAATTCAATTAAAAACAGATCAGGCGAAACATATTATTCCAACTCCAACAGAAAGTCCAAAAGTTGAAGAAACTATAAAATCTGTTGACGAACTAAAAGGAAAAGATTTAGGCGTTTTTAATAGAAATGGTGATAAATCTAATGGACAAGTTGGTGGTGGAGAAGTAAGTGACGAAGGAAATAAAGTAGGTAAACAAAATACGGACATTCCAGAAGGTCCAAAAACTCCAGAACCTAAAAAACCTGATGTTGCAATTTCAGCGAAAAATGCTGCAGTAATGGCAATTTATCCTGGTTGTGAAAGTGAGAGCAAAAAAGGAAATGCAGCTTTAACAAAATGTATGAGTGATAAAATCTCGAAAGAGTTAGGTGGAGAATTAAGTGATTTTGCCGAAACTGCTTCTCGAAATAATATTGGTTCAGCGGTTGCAAAAATGCAATTTATTGTAAACAAAAATGGAGAAATTTCACAAGTAAAACCGTTAAGTGGAAGTAATCAAGATTTAGGCAAAGAAGCTAAATCTGCGTTGGAGCGTATCAATAAACAAATTCTAAGAAAAGGTAAAAAAATAACGCCTGCAAAATTAGAAGATGGTTCGGATGCAAATTTAATCTTTTCAATTCCTGTTAGATTTCAAACAAACGAATAATTAATAATACTTTTCTTTCTGAAACCATTGCATTCATTTTTTTGAGTGTGATGGTTTCTATTGTTTAAGAAATTGAATATCTATTCAGAAAAAGTTCTTTTAAATGTATATTTGTCGCATAAAATTTAAGTTTTAAGTCAATCTTAACACAATAAAATTGTAACTTCGTTGCGAATTATGAATAAGAATATTGTTTACGGATTGATTGGTTTCGGTTATTTTTTGATCGGAATTTTTACTTGGAAATATCAGTTTTTCATCATCAAATTAGATGAAATAAAAGCGATGTTATTGGGTATTTTATTTATTGTTTATGGCGCTTTTCGTGTTTATCGCGGTATAAAATCTTATAAAAATGATCAAAAAAATTAGTTTACTTTCACTTTCGGCCTTTCTTATTTTTTCCACTTTTAGTTGTAAAGACAAAGAAAAACAGACAAAAGCTGAACAAAAAACTGCTGTAAAACGCGCTTTACACGAATACGGAGATTTGGCAATGACGGTAGATCCAAGCTTTAAGAATTTGGCGCAATCGTTAGCAAATATGTATATGGTTGATTATCCAGATGTAAAAATTACGATTAACGAAGAGATTGAAGAAAAAGCTATCAAAGATTTTTATGAAGGGAAGATTCCTATTTTGATGGTAAGTAAGCCTTTAACAAAAGCTCAACAACAACATTTATTCAATAAAACAACAACAAAATATATTTCTTCTGTAATTGCATTAGACGCAACAGTTTTTATTACCTCTGTTGATAATTCAATCAACTCTATCTCGATGAATGATATTAAGGATAATTTGTATAAAAATGATCCGAAAATAACATTTGTTTACGATCATCCAAACTCTGCCAATTACAATACAATAAATGATAAATTAAAATTATCTGTAGAAAATGGCGCAAAAGTAACAGCTATGGGCGATGCAGAAAAAGTGATTGATTTTGTACAAAAAGATAAAACTGCAATCGGAATTATTGGATTGAATATTTTAAGTGATAAAGGAAATCCGAAAGTTGAAGAATATCTTAAAAAGGTAAAAATATTATCAATTGCAGATGATAAAGGAAATTTAGCATTGCCAACTATTCCGAATTTGAAATATGGTGTTTATCCTTTTTATCGTCAAATTTATATTTTGAAAAATGAAGTTGGTTTCGGAATTGGAGCTGGTTTCACAAGGTTTGCAGGTTCGCAACGTGGACAAAAAATTGTAACACGCGAAAGTCTTCAACCTTATTATATTTATAAACGTGAAGTTCAAATTAATAACGNNCCTTACAATAAAAACAGAAAACCTTCCGAAATGGAAGGTTTTTTTTGGTTATTTTCTATTATCTATCTCTTTTCTTAATTCTATTATATGTTTGAAATTAGACAGATCTTCTTCATTCAAACTATACCATTCAATCCAATCTATACGCATTGTTGTGTCATATTCTCCTAACAAAGCATCAAGTAAAATATAAATTGTATTTTGCATTTGTCCACTACCATCAAAATTCTTGATGTATAAATCTATTCCATATAAACCTTCATTTATAGACGATTTATAATACAAATCATCATAAGATATTTCATAATCATTGTAACGAATCCCTAAATTATCATTACCAATTCTTTGGCGAAAAGCAATAATATTCCAATTTTTGAATTTCGGAGATTGTTTAACTAGTTTTTCAACTGATACAAAACTCTCTTTTAAACCATCAGCCGAAATCGTAAATTCTCTTTTCCCATTTTCTAATATTGGACTTGAATTAAAAGCTAAATTTGAATCAACCTTTACTAATTCATTTCTAATCTTATCATACAATTCTAATTGTAATTCTTTGCTATCTATATTATCATAAATGTATTTTTCATTTTTTTTAAACCAATTCCAAAAATTAGTTTCTGGACTTGACTTACAAAAACTAAAAGATGAACAACCAACAATAAATAGGACTAAAAGTAAAATTTTATTCATTATTCATAATATTAATCAAATCTTGCTCCCCAAGGGTTTTGCAAATCGAAACCTAAACTAAATAACATTCCGTTCTTGCGACCATCAACTTGATAATCTGATAAACCAATATCGTAGGAAATTCCAGCTTTTAAAGAACCAACTTTAAACTTTAGGATTGGTGAAACAAACAACGGATTGCTATTTTTAGAATCCATTCCTTGCTTGTTACCCTACTCCAATATCAACGCCTTGATTATTGTCTCCAAAACCAATATGCGACATCAAGTTTATATCCAAATGACGCTCCGAATTCGAGTTCAAATTATACACCAAAGAAGGTTCTAACGCAATTCCTTCGGAAACGTTCCATTTATATCCAACATTGAAATAATACCACGTTGGCAAAGGCTCTACATTGTTCACATAATACACATTTTGGCTTAACGGAATATCCAAAACCGACACTCCAGCGGAGAAACCAGCATATTTGAAAGATAATCCCAAATTCGCAAAATATGTAGAATATTTATCTTCTTGTAAAGCAGGGTCATTCGGATCTTCTGCGATAATTTTTGAATAATCAAAACGTTGCGAAACATTAGAAGCACCAACACCGAAAGAGAAAACATTGATTTCATCTCCATCATAACTTCTATCATCAATAGGAATGTGATATGCTGCATTAATTCCGAAACCAGTCATTTTAACTGCCCCATTTCTATCGTTGAAAAATTGCATTCCCAACGCCAAACGATCTACAATAATTCCGTGAGCACTTACCGTTTGTGTACTTGGACTTTCAGGTAAATCGTCCCACTGATTGCGATGCGTTCCTGTTATAGAAATCACATTCGGGTCTTGTCCTGCGTACGAAGGATTAATTAACATTTTATCACTCACCAAATAGTGATTATAAAACGGTAACCCTTGTTGTGCTTCTACTTTATAAAGTGAGAATAGAGTTAATATGAATAGTGTTATTTTTTTCATAAATATGTTTCAATCAATTAATTGATTTTTCGTTTAACTAATATACTACCAGAATATAAAACTTGCAAATCATCTGATTGCTTCGAGAATTCTAACAAATACCAATATGTCCCATCTGCAACAGGTTTACCATTTAGCGTTCCGTCCCATTTTATAATATCTGTTCCTTCTTGTGTCAATATCTGTTTTCCGTAACGGTCAAAAATAATCAATTTGTACGAATTTGATGTATCGGTAACTTTACCATCTTTTGTCATTGGTTGCCAAATATCATTAAAACCATCATTATTTGGTGTTACAACATTTGGTAAAGCAAGGTAAATAACATTTTTACGCTCCGAAACTCCACAATTATTCAATCTTACTCTTACTGTAAAATTATTATTTTTGATATTATCTGGAATAATTAATTCATTCTTTGTTTGCCAATCTACAATTACTTTTCCATCAGAATCAAACAACGCATATTCTAACTTTCCATTTCCTTTTGCAGAAACAATTATACTTTTTTCGTTGATTGTAATTTTATCAATTGTAGGCAATACTGAAAGAGAAACAACTAACGTTTTAACAATAGAACAACCCGATAATTTATCTTCAATTGTAATTTTATAATTACCTGCATCAAGCTCAAAAATATATGTTCCTAAAATTCTAGTTCCATCTTCTTTTTCTACCTCATAATAATACTTATCGTAATCTGTTTGAGTTGTAAAATCTAACTTATATTTTTCTCCTGTACACAATGGATCTGGATTTTCAACCTCGATATTAGGTAAAGAATTTTTCTTGTAGTTTAATTTTAAGGTAATCACACCACAATAGTCCAAATTATAAAAATCAACATCTACTGAACCTTGATTAGAATTAAATTGATCAAAAATTTGATCTTTTGTTTTAGAACTTGTTAAAGAATAATTAGTTTGAATGTAATCTAAAATTGCTTGAATTTGAGTTTTCGCATCATCGTTTTCACCTTCACAAAAAACAATTGGATTCGCTTTTGTATAACTTTCTAATGAAGGAACATCAACAATTAAATCTTGTTTTTTATTGACCGTTAATTCTACAGCTGTTAAACAAATCTCTCTTAATGTATTTTTAAATTCAATTGGAATATTCAAAGAAGTATTTCCTCCAAAATTCAATATTCTTTGGATAGAATTTCCTTGAATATATTCTGTTCCATCAATAAATATTTTGTAATCAAAAACATTTAGTCCGAAATTATTTTTTAATAAATCATCATCAATTGTTAATGTTTCTCCTTCGCAAAACACACCTGAAAATGTTGCAGATACAACATTTGGTTGATTAACTGTTTTTACAATTAAATACATATCTTCTGAAAAACAGCTTTCACCAACTTTTTTTATTTTAAAACTTAATGTTTGATTAGAATTTGCATTAACATTAACTGGTAAAAATGGTGTTCCATCTAAATTAAAAATATCAAAATCTGTAATGTTTGAAATTCCAAATTTATCTTTAATATGTTCTTTTATTTCATCTATATCAAAAGTATAATTTTGTGTCACACCTAAACAAACAGGATTGAATAAAACTTCAAAAGGTTTTGTAGGAATAGAAGAATCATTTAACGTAATTTTCAACGGAGCTGTAGATTCACAAAAACCAGCTTTATTTCCTGTAATTGATAAATTAAAACTTGTTTGTGTTCTATTGTTGTAAATCTCATTATACAAATTTTGAAGTTGTGATTCAATATAACTTGTACCATTATAAACCAAATTTATAGTAACTAAATTATCATTCTTTTTTACATTATTGATGATTAATTCAAATTCAGAAAAAGAAAAATCACTTCGGCAAAAAGTTAAAGTCAAATTATCCAAATCTACATTTGTTTTTTTTCTTAACTGTAAACTCTACAATATTACTTGTACAAGATGCATCAGAACGATCTTCAATCTGAACATTAAACTTAGCTTCATTCCCAATAAAATTATAAGGTGTTGTTGGCATATTCACTAAACGATAAATAGTTGAGTCAACTCCTAAAGCAGTTAAAATTTCAGCTTCTGATAAAATTTCAGTATTACAAACTTCTGCAAATTTTCCAGAAGGTAAAATAGGATTTGAGTTAATTAGCTTAAATTCAACTTCTCTTGAAAATAAATCTATAGAACAGAACTCAGCACCAATATATTTTAATTTGATTCTATAATTATTAGAATTATTTAAAGGAATATTTCCATTAACAATTGCGTCATCAACATATACTTCATAATCTGCATATTTAGAGGAATTAATAGATGGAGATATTCTACTAATTAAATCCTCTTTTAAAAAAGTTATTGACGTAGCACAATATTGTTCTGTTTTGTTTTGAACTGTATAAATCAACTCTGGAATAAATTTGAATTTTATAGATTTATAGATATAAACTAATTTATTAGAATTATCATAAACTCTGGCATACAAAATTTGTTCTATTCCGTTAATATAGCTGATATTATCATTTGTAGATGTATTATCTGGTTTATAAAATTCTATATTCCCAACATTTATACTTGGGTCTGAAACTCTAATATCATTTATAATTTTGGTCTTCACATCTGATAATAAATAATCATCTGTATAACAATGGTTATCAAAAACAAGATTATCTACTGTTTTAGCTCCACTAATTGTTAACTCTAAAATTGGATTATCTGTACCATAAATTGCTATTACAATAATTTCTCCTTCTTTTAACTTACTTCCATTTTCAAAAGCACTTACAAAACCATCTGTAGAATTTGATATACAATCATTTAATTTACCACCCTTTAAACCCTTCTCTTTTGTTATGTTACTATAAACAGCTCTAATTGGATTTATAGTTGTATATTCATTAGAACTTGAACCTGTTCTTACAAAAATATCATTAGGATTCGAATTTTTCGAAAGTCTCCATAACATAAAATGGAATTTATCAATATTTCCTTTCAATGTAAATTCAAAATCCATATCATTCGGTGCTACGTAATAATAAAAATTATAATAGCCAGTTGTATGGAACTCACAATTCATTAAACGTGGAACAAAAGAATTTACACTTTCGTTAGGTAATGTTATTCCAGAAGTTACTATATCATTAATTTTATTTATTAAAGGATGTGTAATCTTCCCTAAAAAA
>NZ_DINY01000014.1:0-7833 GCF_002426075.1 Empedobacter sp. UBA5528
GAGGATATGACGTACCCACATATAGAAATGGGTTGACAATGGATAGACGCTACCCTGGTACACATTTATCAGGAAGTAATCCATTATACACTATTCTTGCTACAGCAAATGAAGTAATTGAATATATTCCTGAACAACAAATTATTGTTTCTAAAGGAGTTTTAGTTCAAAATCCATAGGATTGAGAAACATTTGTAAAACTAAAATCCGTTCGACTATCGAACGGATTTTTTTATATTTTGATTACTAACTTTCTATTTTTATTGTTTTCAACAATTCTGGTAAAACGGTATTCGTAAATTCTTCTTGGGCTTCGATTAACAAAGGTTTATAATCGTGATAACGATTAGAAAAATGACCTAAAATTAATTTCTTTACATTGGCTTGTTTCGCAATCATTCCAGCTTCTTTTGCAGTTGTATGCCCTGTGTAAACCGCTAAATCTTTCAATTCGTGTAAAAATGTTGATTCGTGATATAACAAATCGACATCTTTTATAATTGGAACAATATCTGGTTTATATTTTGTGTCCGAACAAAACGCGTAACTCAAGGACTTTTGAGCATCAAATGTTAAATAATCATTCGGAATTATTTTTCCAGATTCTAACGTAAAATCTTTTCCATTTTTCAAATTTTGATAATCGCAGATTTCAATTTCTGGAAATTCCTCGATCGTATCCATATTCAATTTTCGAGGTTTTGGCTTTTCTCGAAAAAGATAACCATTTGTATAAACTCGGTGATTTAGCGGAATAGAATAAACTTCAACTTTATCATCTTCAAAAACTAAAACAGATTCTTTTGTATGCAATTCGTTGAAAATAATCTCGAATGAGTTATTAGATTCTGTTAAACGTAATTGTGTTGTAATAAATTCCTCAATTCCTTTCGGACCATGGATATGCAAAGGCATATCGCGACCAAGCAATTGAAGTGTAGAAATTAATCCAATCAATCCAAAAACATGATCGCCGTGCAAATGCGATATAAAAATGTGATTTATTCGGTTGAATTTTGCCTTCGCTTTTCGCAATTGTACTTGTGTTCCTTCTCCGCAATCAATCAAAAAATAGCGTTCTGCGATGTTTAATAATTGAGCGGTCGGATGCGTAAAAGCTGTTGGTAATGCTGAATTAAATCCTAATATTGTTAGTTGTAAACTCAATTTACGTTTAGATTAGTTAAAAAATCGTTTAATTTTTCGACAGCTTTTCCTCGGTGGCTAATTGCATTTTTTTCTTCAGGAGACATTTGTGCAAAAGATTTTGAAAAACCATCAGGAATAAAAATCGGATCGTAGCCAAAACCATTGTCACCCATAATTTCAGTTGCAATAGTTCCATTCACTCGTCCTTCGAAAAAATATTCCTTTCCATCCAAAATTAAACAGAAAATAGAAATAAAATACGCTTTTCGATTTGTTTTTCCTTCCAATTCTTTCAACGCTTTTGCAATATTATCTTCGTCTTTTCCTGTGCCAGCATATCGAGCAGAATATACACCAGGTGCTCCATTTAACGCTTCTATCACTAATCCAGAATCATCTGCAAAGATATTTTTCCCAGTTTTATCGAAAATAGTTTTCGCTTTTAATTGCGCATTTTCTTCGAAAGTTGTACCAGTTTCTTCAATTTCATCAAAGAAATTAATATCAGTCAATGATTTCATCGATAGGTAAGAAGGTAACATTTTTGTAACTTCTTTTACTTTATTGTTGTTATGTGTGGCAAAAATTAATTCCATTTATATTGTTTTTTGTTCTGTTTTTTTGATTAATAAATAGACAGATAAAATTCCGATAAGTGTCATTCCTCCAATTAATAAATAATCTCTTTGCGCAAAAACTTCGCCTTCCATATCGCCCTGCATTAGCATTAACGAGTACGAAAGAGTGTTGTTTAGGAAATGTAATAACATAGGTAAAAACAACGATTTTGTGCGATAATAAACTATTCCAAAAATGATTCCTAAAAGTCCAGCGCCTATAAATTGCCAAGGATTCATATGTGCACATCCAAAAATAAATCCATTGATTAAGATTGCAGTTGTAGGATTTACATTGAAATTTAGCATTCCTTTCAAGATTATTCCTCTGAAAATAATTTCTTCGAAAATTGGAGCCAAAATACAAATCATAATAAATCCAGCGATTTTGTAATCTAACATCATTTCAAAAGAAGCTTGAAAGATTTTATAGATTTCTTCTAAAGGTCCAGTTGTTGGAATTAAACTTGTTGCAACCTCGGCTAAAGGCAAAAGAAATAACCAACAAGCTATTGATAATATGAGCTGAATTGGAGTAAAAGAATGTTTGATATCTTTTAAAATTGATGCAAATTTAGTTTGTGTCAACATCAATAAAATAACAATTGCGCAAACCGTTCCTGTTAAAAATCCTAACGGTAAAAGTAAGTGATTAAGCGGTTTGTAAAAAAGTGCTGGAGCAGAAACAAGTCCGCCAGCAAACTGCATTATAATCACTGCAATTGCGCTATACAAAAGAGCTTTTCCAATACCAAAACTTAGTTTATTTTCTTGCTTAGGAACAAATTCTTCAAATGGAGAGGTGTTATTCATGATGATAAGGTTTACCCTGCAATATACTAAATCCTCGGTAAATTTGCTCAGTCAAAAATAGACGAACCATTTGATGCGTAAATGTCATATTGGATAAAGACATTTTTTTATTTCCACGATTGTAAACAGATTCGTCAAAACCATAAGGACCACCAATCACAAAGACAAGATTTTTGACAGATTGATTCATGTAATTCTGAATATCATCTGCAAATTGCTTCGAAGTAGGTTGTTTTCCTTTTTCATCCAAAATAATAACAAAATCTGTATTGATGATTTTATTCAAAATTTGCTCAGCTTCTTTTTGTTTTTGTTGAATTTCGGACAAATTTTTACGATTTTTGATGTCAGGAATTTCAATTCTTTGATAATTAATGTGCGAAGGCAATCGATTTTCATACTTTTGTAATAGCATTTCGATGGCTTTTTCGTCTGTTTTACCGATACAAATGGTCGTAATATTCATTCAAAATTATTTATTGAGACAAAAATATGCGCATTCTACAAGATTTTAAAACATATACAGGAATAAATTATTTTCGAGATTGGTCGAAAACAAAATTGATGAACAAAAATACGGGCATCACGGTATATGATTTCTTGAAAGTTTTTTGGATTCGCGTCATGAAAGGTAATTTTCCGTTGCGTTCGGCGGCAGTTTCGTGGATTTTATTTTTTAGTATGTTTCCATTTTTGCTTTTTTTGTTTAGTATTTTACCGCATTTGGTTTATTACCAAGAAATAAAAAACTTGCTATTTACACAACTTCTTCCTCAACTTTTACCTAAACATGTGAGCAATGAAGTGATTTCGTATATTGATAAAACGACGGCTGTACAAGGAAAACGTAAAGTGAATTATTTCTTGATTTTGATTACAATTTTTATGTCATCCAACGGAATACAAGGGATTATAAATGGATTTAATGTTTCGTATCAAGATGTTTATGTAAAGCGAAAAAACTCAAAATCGAGAATGATTTCGATAATTTTAACCTTGTTTTTTACAGTTTTTATTGTGTTACAAGTGTTTTTATCTTATTCGACATCAATTATTTGGAAATACTTAACCAACGTTTCATTTTTAAGTAAACTTGGACAATTTTCGTATTTAATCAACTATTTTTCGGTATTTATTTTTTATTTTGTTTCGATGTGTATGTTGTATTATTTCGGACCAAATCACAAAAAATCGCGTAGTACAGTTATTCCAGGGGCATTGTTAACTTCTGTTTTGTTCTTGTTAACTGTGATTGGTTTTAATTCGTATTTAAGTTATTTTACAAATATTGATTTGTTTTATGGATCGCTTGGATTAGTGATGATTATGATGATTTTTGTTTACATCAATGTTATTTTGATGTTAGTTGGTTATGAATTGAATATGTCAATTAATTACACCAAAAATTACGAATACGTTAATCATATTGACAATAATCGATTCATTAATTTGGATAAATTTTAAGGTTCATTTAAAAGATGCCCGCAGGTTTTGCAATAAATAGCACCATCTAGGTGGTAATCATCGCCACAATTGCGACATCTTTGCGTGTTTGTAGGAATATCTTCCTTATGTTTAGCCGCTTTATTCATTTCCATAGTTACAATACTTGTGGGAACAGCAATTACACCATAACCTATAATCATTACAACAGAAGCTAAGAATTGTCCTAAACCAGTGACAGGTGAAATATCACCATAACCTACTGTTGTTAAAGTAACAATTGCCCAATAAATACTAATTGGTATACTTGTGAAACCAGATTCGGGATGATCGTGTTCAACCATATACATAATCGAGCCAATTACAACAACAATTAATACTACAAATGATAAGAAAACGATGATTTTATCTTTACTTTCTTTCAGTCCTAACACCAACACATTTTTCCCACGAGTAAATCGAGTAAGGTTAAAAATTCTGAAAATACGTAGTAATCTTAAAATACGAATACTTGCTAGGTACTTACTTGTAGGTAAAACTAAACCAAGATAAAATGGTAAAATAGACAATAAATCAATAACTCCATAAAAACTAAAAATATATCGCCAACGATTTTTAACGCAATAGATTCTTAATAAATATTCTATAGTAAACAAAAAGGTTAAAATCCATTCTAAAGATACTAAAACTGTATGGTGTCTTGCGTTAATTGCCGGAATAGACTCCAACATAACTAAGCCAACACTCAATAAAATTAAAAGTAATAAAGAGATGTCAAAAAGTTTTCCATAAGGTGTATCAGCTTCAAAAACTATATCGAATATTTTTTGTTTTAGCTTCTTTTCTTCATCAGCTCCCATTCTTTTTAGATAAGGAAATCTACCTTTAAACATTAGTTTATATTTTTGGAATGAGCTAAATTAGGAAAAAATTTTAGTATGAATATTCTATTGACTGGTGGAAGTGGATTAATTGGTTCAGAATTAACAAAGATTTTAATTAAAAATGGACATCAAGTTCGTATTTTGACAAGAGAAAAAGAGATTGAACATCCTTTTTATCATTGGGAGAAAGATACAATTGATGAAAAAGTTTTTGAAAATTTGGATGGAATTATTCATTTGGCTGGAAGCTTAATTGCGAAAAGATGGACAAATTCTTACAAAAAAGAAATTTTTTCGAGTAGAGTTGATACAGCGAATTTACTTTTTGAGTATGTCAAAAAATTGAATATTGATTTGAAATTTTTTATCTCCGCGTCTGGAACTGCTTATTATGGACAAATTACTTCGAACAAAATTTTCAAAGAATCTGATGAACCGAATATTGATTTTTTAGGTAAAGTTTGTGTCGCATGGGAAAATGCTGCTTATCAGTTCGAAAAAATAGGTGCAAGAGTGGTTTGTCTTAGAACTTCTTTTGTTTTGTCTAAAAACGGCGAAGGTTTCAAATTATTAAAAAAACCTATTCAACTTGGTGTAGGAGCAAATCTAGGTAACGGAAAACAATGGATGCCTTGGATACATATTACAGATTTGATACAAATGTATGCGGAAGCTGTAGATAATGATAAAATAAAAGGAAGTTATAACGCATCTTCACCGCAATATATAAATCATTCGGAATTCAATCATACGCTAGCGAGAAAAATGAATAAACCTTTTTTTATTCCTAATATTCCTGCTTTTGTTATGAAATTAGCATTAGGTGAGATGAGTAGTTTAGTCCTAAATGGATCTAGAATTGACGCAACTAAAATTCAAGAAACAGGTTTCAAATTTCAATATCCTACTTTAGAAAAAGCGTTAGAAGAATTGATAGAAAAGTAACGAAAATTTTATTTAGATTATTCTTTATGTATTGTTGTGTATTGTACTTTTGCAGGAATTACAAATTGAAATGAAATTAAAAATTACTTTACTCTTTTTATTTATTGCATTATATACAAATGCGCAATCGAAAGATTTAAAATTCGGAAAAATTTCGGAGCAAGAAATTAACTTAACTCAAGTTCCTTTCGAGAAAAATGCAGATGCTGTTATTCTTTCGGAAGAAGGAAAAATGGATTTAACTTCGTCTAATTATTATTTGACTGTAAAACGAAGAATCAAAATACTGACTGATAAAGGACTTGATGAAGCAAATATACAACTGAATTATTACAGCAAGAATAGAAATGAATCTATAAGCGGAATTAAGGGAGGTACAATTAATATTGTAAATGGAGTAGAGCAAATGACTCCGATTGATGAAAAAGAGATTTTTGATGTTTCTTTAAATGAATTGTATGCTGCAAAACGTTTTACTTTTCCAAATGTAAAAGTTGGTTCTATTATCGAATATACTTATATCAAAAGTAGCGAACACAATTTTTCTATTGATGCGTGGAATTTTCAACATGATATACCAACGCTTTCGAGCAAGTTTCGATTAAATAATCAGGCTTATGGTACATATTCGATTATTACAATTGGTGATGGTTTGAATACAAAGTATAAAGGTAAATCTAGTTCAACGGAATGGTTATTACATAATATCCAAAGTTATAATCAATTAAAATACGTTTATAATCCTGAAGATCAAAGTGAACGAATTAAAATTCAGGCAGCTAATTATCATACAGATGGAGCAAAGAAAACTACGATGAGCGCGTAGATAGATTTGATTCAAGATATAAATGCACAATATGATTTGTATCGAAATCCTTCTGCAATCAGAGATGTTGCGCAAAATATTCCGAATGGAAAAGATGAGGTAGAAACTTTGAAAAATGTGATTGAATATATTGATTCAAATGTAAAATGGAATAGATTTTATGGAATTATTCCAACGCGTTCGAACAAAACTTTATTGAAAGAAAAGTCTGGTTCTACGGCAGATATGAATCTTTTATTGAATGAAATTTTAACAGCTAAAGGTTTCGAAACTTCGATGGTTATGTTTAGTAGTCGTCATCATGGACAAATTTTGTTTTCTTATCCAATTGTCAATCAATTCAATTCTGTTTTAACAGTTGTGAAATTAAATAATGGTGCTTCAAATATTATCTTAGATGCTTCAAAATTAAATAAAGAACAAATCGAATTTGGACCTTTAGATGTGTTTAATTATCATGGAATTGTCATCAAAAAAGGTGAAGCTTCGTTTGTAAAGTTGAATCAAAAATTGTCTTATTACGAATCATCATTAAAGTATGATTTTATGAGTAATGGAAATTTAATTCTTTATCGTAAAGACAAATTCAATGATTATTTTTATGATGATGCTGCAGACGAAGAAAATGTTTTGAATAGATATTTGACTGAATCTTTAGATGTGCGTTTAGACGAAGAAATTAATGATAAAACGGTTTTTGATACTGATTCTTACGTTAAAAATTATAAAGCAAAAGCTGTAATTCCGAATGCTCCATTTTATACATTTATAAATCCTTTGCGCGAATTTCTAAAACAATATACTTTTGAAGATAAAAATCGTCAGCGCAAAATAGAATTTAATTATCCTTATTTGTTTAATATTCAGGTGAAATCTAAAATTCCAGATGGTTACGAAGTGATAATTGATGAAAAATACAAAGCACATCACAAAACTGAGCTTGGTTTAGAGTATTATCAGGAAGCAAAAGTGAAAGATGGACAATTGATACTAGCAATTCAATTTTTATTGCCAGAAGGTGTTTATGAAGCGGATAAATACAATGAATTGAAACAATTTTTTGAGAAAATAAAAACAGAATCTCTGAAAGAAGTTTTAATGAAAAAGAAATAAATAAAATCCCGCACTGAAAAATTCAGTGCGGGATTTTATTTAT